>NZ_JALNTI010000001.1:600505-848264 GCF_023161925.1 Pseudoalteromonas sp. 2CM32C
AGCGGTACACGAGGCTCGAACTCGTGACCTCGACCTTGGCAAGGTCGCGCTCTACCAACTGAGCTAGTACCGCATTTTTACTTCTTTAGTTATTTTAGGTTGGTGCGCGACAGGTCGCGTTCAACACTCTAGCAACTGAGCTAGTACCGCATTTTTGGTTAGAAATTGGAGCGGTACACGAGGCTCGAACTCGTGACCTCGACCTTGGCAAGGTCGCGCTCTACCAACTGAGCTAGTACCGCATTTCTATATTTTAACTCCAATTTCTTTGGTGAGAAATTGGAGCGGCACACGAGGCTCGAACTCGTGACCTCGACCTTGGCAAGGTCGCGCTCTACCAACTGAGCTAGTGCCGCATTATGGTTAGTCAGTAATTTGTCCGTTGGTGCGCGACACGTCGCGTTCAACATTCCGGCAACTGAGCTAGTGCCGCATAATCGCTTGCTCAAGCGCACTAACCCCGCGGGGGTTATCGTCTTGAGCGGGGCAGGATTCTACAATAATACGATGTGTTTGCAAGTGTTTTTTACAAATTAAAGAATTTTTCTCTGTATACCTTCAATTCCATAATCGAATCTTTAATGTCGTCTAAGGCAAGGTGAGAGCCTTTTTTATTCACTTGAGCGAGCACTTCTGGTTTCCAACGTCTAGCAAGTTCTTTAATCGTACTTACATCAAGGTTGCGGTAATGGAAAAAATCTTCGAGTTCACGCATATATTTATTCATAAAGCGTCTGTCTTGCCCAATAGAGTTACCGCACATTGGGGATGCACCGGCTGGCACCCATTGCTTTAAAAACTCTAATGTTTGCGCTACCGCATACTCTTCATCAAACGTACTTGCTTTACAACGCGCAGTTAAGCCTGATTTACCGTGCTGAGTAGTACACCACTCATCCATACCATTAAGTAATTCATCGCTTTGATGAATAGCAATAGTTGGCCCCTCGGCTAATATATTAAGGTCTGCATCAGTGACAACAGTTGCAATTTCAAGTATTTTATCGGTTGCAGGTTCAAGTCCGGTCATTTCCAGATCGAGCCAAATTAAGTTTGATTTATTAATAGTCATAATTACCTTAAACGGTGCTTTTCTTTAGATCCAACGCATTTCGATATATCATATTAGCATCAACCGTCGAGCTAAAGCTTTTTTTATACCAACTCGGTTAAGTATTATTGCGAATTGGTATTATGCTCAAAGCCGACATTTAAACAAGGTTATAGGCCAAACGTGGCAAAACAGAAAAAATTAAGTAAAGGCCAATCGCGTCAGATCAAGGCCAATCATCAAAAGCGTATTAATAGTGCAGGTTCAAAACCAGCTAAAAAAGGTGCCCAAGAGTGGCAGGCAGATAATTTAGGTCAGGTTGAAAGCGCCATTGTGATCAGTCGATTTGGCCAGCACGCTGATGTTGAAACGCAAAATGGAGACGTGCTTCGCTGTAATATACGCCGAACGGTATCTAATTTAGTATGTGGCGACGAAGTGTTATTTCGTCGCGCTAAAGTAAGTGAAGGCGATTTAGCCGGAGTTATTGAAGCAACACAAGAGCGTCGCTCGCAGCTTACTCGCCCCGATTTCTACGATGGGGTAAAAGTAATTGCTGCAAATATTGACCAAATACTTATGGTTTCTGCTGTATTACCTGAGTTTACCCCTAGCATTATTGATCGCTATTTAATTGCCTGTGAAGACATGGGTATTGAGCCTATTTTAATCCTCAACAAAATCGATTTAATCGACGAAGCCGGCCTAAAAGATATTCAAAACGTGCTCGATATTTATCGCAAATTAAATTATCGCGTACTGCTTGTCAGCAATATAACCGGAGAAGGAATTGATGAGCTTAAAGACATGCTTGTTGGTAAAAATAATATTTTTGTAGGTCAAAGTGGCGTGGGTAAATCAACCCTAGTAAATACTGTACTGCCAAATGCCGAAATATTAACGAAAGAGGTATCCGAAAACAGTGGCTTAGGCCAACACACCACAACGGTATCACGCCTTCATCACTTACCCTCTGGCGGTAACTTAATTGACTCGCCGGGTATTCGTGAATTTGGGTTGTGGCATTTAGACGTTGAGCGTGTAACTTGGTGCTTTAAAGAATTTAGAGAATTTATAGGTGGATGCCGCTTTAGAGACTGCAGACACTTAAATGACCCGGGCTGTATAATTAAAGAAGCCGTAGCCAATGGCGACATTTCGCAACTACGTTTTGACAGCTACCACCGAATTTTAGAATCAATGGCCGATGGCCGTGCCGGCGCTCGTGCGCCGCGTGTATAATTAAGGAAAAATACCGTGAGCTTAGACAAATTTAAAATCGCAATGCAGTACGCAATGCCAAAACACTTTATTTCGCGCGTTGTGGGTAAATTAGCAGCTGCAAAAGCCGGTGCGTTAACAACAACGCTTATTAAACTGTTTATCAAGCAATATAAAATAGATATGAGTGAGGCTAAATATTCAGACCCGTCTCATTACAAAACATTTAACGAGTTTTTTACTCGTCCACTCAAAGACGGCGTTCGTCCAATGGTTGAAGACGCTGATACAATAATTCATCCAGTAGATGGTGCAATTAGCCAGCTAGGCGACATAGTTGATGGGCAGCTTATTCAAGCCAAAGGCCACGACTATAGCTTGCAGGCACTTTTGGGTGGGTCTGAGGACGATACTACTGCGTTTTTAGGTGGTAAATTTGCAACTATTTATTTAGCTCCGAAAGATTACCACCGTATTCATATGCCTATTGATGGCACATTAAGCAAAATGATTTACGTACCGGGTGATTTATTTTCGGTAAATCCGCTTACAGCGCAAAATGTTCCCAACTTATTTGCGCGTAACGAGCGTGTAGTGGCTATTTTTGAAACGGAAATAGGTCCACTCGCTATGGTATTGGTAGGCGCAACTATTGTCGCTAGCATAGAAACTGTTTGGGCCGGTACTGTTACTCCACCAGCAGGTAGTGATGTATTTAGTTGGAATTACCCGACCAGCGGTGAAAACGCAATCACACTTAAGAAAGGCGAGGAAATGGGTCGCTTTAAATTAGGCTCAACGGTAGTGCTTGCATGGGGTGCTAATAAAGCAAACATACTAGACGATCAACTACCAGAAGTGGTTACTCGCTTAGGTACTGTGTTTGCAAAAATTAAAGAAAGTGAAGAGCTATAAGTTTTTAGTTTTTAGTTAAAGATTAAAAGCACCGCGTTTATGACAAATGCGGTGCTTTTTTATTGGTAGACAATGAGCTTGCTCATGTTAGAAGCGCAGCTTCTCATGGCTTAATCCCAAGTTTAGCCCCGCGAATTACCTCTTATTTTATCCACCACACTCTTTACAGTTTAAATCTTTAACTACTTTAAAATGTTGCTGCTTTAAACTCAGTGCATCAAAGGTAATAAATGCACTCCCCTCAACATGCCCGAGTAAAAAATTAAGCGTAAGTTGTGCCTGCATAGAACCAACAATCCCTAATAAAGGGCTTATTACCCCCGCATTACTACAATTAATAGCGGGTGCTTCACTCGTTTTTGGAAAAATACAGCCGTAGCAAGGGCTTTGAGTCTGTGTAAAATCAAAGCCCATTAACTGCCCGCTTGTCGCGATAGCTGCGCCAGCTATTAAACGCGTTTTATTCGCTAAGCAATACCGGTTAATTGCATAGCGCGTGGTAAAATTATCTGAGCAATCAAGTACTACATCGGCATTGCTTAAAAGCTCAGCGCAATTCTCGTCATCAAGCTTTTTACTCTGCGTTACTATATTTATTTGATTATTGAGGCTCGTTAATACTTTACCAGCGGCCGCTACCTTACTTTGTCCTAAATGATTAACTTTATAAAGCACTTGGCGCTGTAGGTTTGAAAGATCAACGGCATCATCGTCTATTAAAATAAGCGTTCCAATACCTGCCGCCGCTAAATACAAAAGTGCTGGACTGCCTAAACCGCCTGCACCGACTACAGCAACAGTGGCAGACTTTAGTGCTAACTGCCCTTCTAGCCCCACTTCTTTTAATAATAAGTGGCGGCTATAACGCAGGGTTTCTTTATCGCTGAGCTTATCCATGTGGCTGGTTTATAGCGCTTTGTAGCGAGCTAATAGCTGCAATATAGTCATCCGCTTCACTAATGGCCCTTACTACCGCAACACTACCGACGCCTGTATTAGCAACTTCATTTGCGCGGGTTAAATCAATTCCGCCAATAGCAACCGTTGGGTAACTTTGCATTAATGGCACACACTTTTTAAGTTTATCGAGCCCTTGTATTTGCCCTGTCATATCTTTAGTAGTGGTTGGATAAATAGCGCCAAATGCCACGTAACTTGGTCGGTAGTTATGCGCACGTAGCATTTCATAAAAACCATGAGTCGAAAGCCCAAGCCTTAACCCTGCGTTTTTAATGGCGGCTAAATTAGCAATGCCTAAGTCTTCTTGGCCTAAATGCACGCCATAAGCACCGTGCTTTATTGCTAACTGCCAGTAATCATTTATAAATACGTGAGCCCGGTACTTATTACCTAGTTCAACAGCCTGTTTTATGAGTTCATCAAGCTCAGTATCCGTTTTATTTTTAACACGTAATTGTGCTGTTTTGATCCCTTGCTGTAAGCACTTTTCTAGCCAGTCAATACTATCAACAACCGCGTACAAGCCTAATTGTTTACTTTCACAGGGTGCAAAATCAGCGGCAATATTAAACTCAAGCGGCACATCAAAATCAAGTTCATCACCAAGCCAGCTACCTGGCTCTATAACTTGAGGATAGTCATCTAAATGTGTAGGAAATGATGTTTGCGCTACAGGCCCTATTCCTTCACCGTACCTAACCGACTGCTTTAAACCTCGGTTTATATAAGCTTTGGCTAAAATAAAGGCATCTTTTAGTGGATAATCTTTTGCTAAACACGCTGCAATAACCGACGCCATACTGCATCCCGTACCATGGTTGTGTGGGGTTTGAGTTTTTTTATTACCTAGCCAATATTCTTCATTATTTTGTATGCAGTAATCAATACAGTAACCACTAGGGAAATCCCAATGCCCACCTTTAATAACCACTGACTTTGCTCCCCAACTTAGCAGTTTATTTGCAGCGTCTTTAACGGCGCTTGGGCCAATTAAATATACGCCGGTTAATAATTGAGTCTCGTGCGTGTTAGGTGTTATTACATCCACCAGCGGCAATAAGCACTCTTTAATAGCGCTTACGGTATCTTCTTCGGTTAATACATCCCCGCTTGAGGCAATAGCAACGGGGTCGTAAACAATCACTGGTGGAACTGGCCATTTAGCTTTGTAGTGGCTTATGTGTTCACTGATTAATTGAATTTGCTGCACATTTGCTAACATGCCAATTTTAATTACTTTGGCCTTCATGTCTTTTTCAAGTGCCAAAAGCTGTGATTCAATAATATCGGTAGACACCGCATTAATAGCTTCTACACCTAAACTATTTTGCGCCGTAAGCGCGGTAATTGCGGTACAGCCATGTACACCAAAACTTTGCATTGCCTTTATATCGGCTTGAATACCTGCGCCACCGCCAGAATCAGATCCGGCAATTGTCCACACTACGTTATTCATATATTTTATTTCCTTACTGCTGATGCCAAAACGGCATGCCCATTGTAGGAGTTGAGGGTGCTGCGAGGTCTTTTTCGGGCATTGCTTTAGCGTTATAAGCAAAGCGCCCTGCCTCAACCGCCGCCTTAAATGCAAGGCTCATAGTTTTTGGGCAACCCGCCCCAGCAATGGCTGAATTTAATAATACAGCATCATACCCTAATTCAAGCGCTTGGCAGGCATGCGACGGTAGACCTAACCCTGCATCCACGATAAGTGTTGTATTTGGTAAGCGCTCACGAATCGTTTTTAAATTGTAACTATTTAACAAGCCTTTTCCTGTGCCTATTGGTGCCCCCCATGGCATAAGCACTTCGCATCCTAGGTCATTTAAACGCTGACAAAGCACTAAATCATCGGTGCAATAAGGCAGTACTTTAAACCCATCGTTAATTAGTATTTCTGTGGCTTCAAGCAAAGCAAATGGATCAGGTTGCAAGTTATAGTCATCACCTATCAGCTCAAGCTTAATCCAATCGGTAGCAAATACTTCACGACACATTTGAGCAAGGGTTACCGCTTCTTTTACGCTGTGACACCCGGCCGTATTGGGCAATATTTTTAAACCCGTATTTTTTATCAATTGCCAAAAGTCATCACCTGCTTCTGCACTTTGCTGGCGCCTTAGTGATACCGTGACAACCCCCGCTCCGGATGCTTCAATTGATTGCGTCATAATATCTGGCGATGGATACAAAGCGGTGCCAATTAATAATCGGCTATTAATTGCTTCACCATAAATATTTAACGTGTCTTTTACTTGCATGCGCCTACCCACCTTGAATGGGCGATAACAATTCAATGCTATCCCCTTCATTTATAACAAAACCGTTATGCTGACTTTTTGGTATAAATACGCCATTAACAGCCACCGCATAAGGGGCAATTGCTCCATACTCTTTTAATATCTCAAGTAACGCATGAGAGGTTAAATCTAAAAGCTCACCGTTTAACGTAATCTTCATTTAATTCTCACCTATGTACGATAGCGCTTGTGCAACAAGAACAGGGGCTAACATATAGCCATGACGATATAAGCCATTAATGCTAATAACATTTCCTGATTTTTTTACTTGCGGTCTGTTGTCACTAAACGCAGGGCGGAGCCCTGTTTGAACTCCTAATAAACGCCCTTCTGCAAACCCACTATGCACAGTGTAAGCTGCCGACAATAGTTCTAGTGTTGAACGTACAGTGGCTGGGCCGCTGTCTTGCGATTCAATTTCAGTTGCACCAATGACATATTCATTATTAGGTTTTGGTGCAATATAAATAGGATACCGCGGATGCATTAATCGCACTGGGCGCGTTAAATTAACTTCTGGCGCATAAAGTCGCGCAACCTCACCTCTTACACCACGAAGCTGTTGCTCTTTTTTTGCGCCAAGCCCTCTGCAATCAATAATAAAATCAAACGGGCGATTATTAATTTCACCATTTTTAATGGTTACCCGCTGATTAAACACAAACTTCACTTTTCGCCTATTAAGCATGCTATAGCTTGCTTTATAAAAGCCTTGGTTATCTATTTGCCCATCACAGGGTAAAAACACACCTTGGCTAAAACGATTCGCAAGTTCTGGCTCTAACTGCGCTATTTTCTGAGTATTTAAAGCCTCAGCATTGTGCCCAGCTATGGGTTTTATTCGCTGGGTAAAGCTTTGAAGGTCACCTTTATCTTGTTGATGTGCAACCACTAATGTGCCTTGCTGCTGAAAAAACACATCGTGTTCAAGCTCTTCAATTATTTGTGGCCAGCGATTAATCGAATCCAACCCCATTTGCGCTAAATCGGCTTCACACAATACCGACTCAGCCAATGGCGCAAGCATAGCTGCTGCAACTTTGCCTGCGCTATTGAGAGCATGTTCATCATCGGCCTCAAACACGCTCACATTGTGCTGCTTACTTAGCTCGAGTGCAGCAAGCCTTCCTGCTAAACCAAATCCAACAATGGCAATATGGTACTGCATAAAAAATCCTTCATTGGCTGGCCGCGAGTCACAAACTACATGCAATCTTGCGCTAAGGTAGCCACCTCATTGCACGTAGTTAGATATCCGCAGCCTAAGGTCGAATTATATCGCTTTGTGATAAATTTCAGAGCCCGTTTGCTTAAACTCCTCTGATTTAGCTTTCATTTGCGCTTCTACATCAATCATTTTAATTTCAATAGCCTCACCCGCGTTATTGGGATCAATACCACGCTCCTCTAAATCGTTAGCGTAATCGCGTACCTCTTGGCTGATTTTCATAGAGCAAAATTTAGGGCCACACATAGAGCAAAAATGAGCTACTTTGCCCGACTCTTGTGGCAGTGTTTCGTCGTGGTATTCGCGTGCACGTTCAGGGTCTAAACCAATATTAAATTGGTCATGCCATCTAAACTCAAAACGCGCTTTTGACAAGGCATTATCGCGCTCTTGCGCGCCTGGGTGTCCTTTAGCTAAATCGGCGGCATGCGCTGCAATTTTGTAGGTAATTAAACCTTCTTTAACGTCTTCTTTATTTGGTAAGCCTAAATGTTCTTTTGGCGTTACATAACACAACATAGCACAGCCATACCACGCTATTTGCGCCGCTCCAATACCCGATGTAATGTGGTCGTACCCTGGTGCAATATCGGTTGTTAGTGGGCCTAGAGTATAAAATGGCGCTTCGCCACAATGTTCTAGTTGCTCATCCATGTTGGCTTTAATCATGTGCATTGGCACATGCCCTGGCCCTTCAATAAATACTTGTACGTCATGCTTCCATGCTATTTGTGTTAGCTCGCCTAATGTACGTAACTCACTAAATTGTGCTTCATCGTTTGCATCAGCAATAGAGCCTGGGCGAAGGCCATCGCCTAATGAAAAACACACATCGTATTGTTTTAAAATTTCACAAATATCTTCAAAGTGCGTGTATAAAAAGTTCTCTTTATGGTGCGCTAAACACCATTTGGCCATAATAGAGCCACCGCGCGATACAATACCTGTAACACGTTTTGCCGTCATCGGGACGTAGCGCAAAAGCACACCGGCATGAATAGTAAAGTAGTCCACGCCCTGCTCTGCTTGTTCAATTAGGGTATCGCGGAATATTTCCCACGTTAAGTCTTCAGCTACACCGTTTACTTTTTCAAGGGCCTGATAAATAGGCACAGTACCAATGGGTACAGGCGAGTTACGTACTACCCACTCACGTGTTTCGTGAATATAGCGCCCTGTTGATAAATCCATTACGGTATCGGCGCCCCAACGAGTCGACCACACCATTTTTTCTACTTCTTCTTCAATAGATGAAGTGACCGATGAATTACCTATATTAGCGTTCACTTTAACCAAAAAGTTACGGCCCACGATCATTGGTTCGGTTTCTGGATGGTTGATATTGTTAGGTAAAATTGCGCGGCCGCGTGCTATTTCGTCACGTACAAATTCAGGGGTTATAAAATCGGGAATACTCGCGCCAAACGACTCACCCTTATGTTGCGCAGCTAATAACTCTTCTCGAATCTTTGCACGCCCCATATTTTCTCGCACTGCAACGTATTCCATCTCTGGCGTTACAATACCTTGGCGGGCGTAATGCATTTGTGTGACATTTTTGCCCGCTTTACCACGGCGAATTTTTGGTAGGTGATCAAATCGAATATGATCAAGTCCATCATCAGCCATACGCTGCTGTGCAAACTGCGAGGTGACCGAATCGAGTACTTCTGTATCGTTGCGCCCTGCAATCCATTGCTCACGAAATTTTGGTAACCCTTTACGTACATCTAATTCAAAATTTGGGTCAGTGTAAGGGCCCGATGTATCGTAAACACGAAGGGGCTCATTAGATTCATACACCGGATTTTCGTCGGTGCCACCAATAAACGTATCACTGAGTGTTATTTCGCGCATACCCACACGCACGCCTGGCTGGCTACCTTCAACGTACACTTTTTGAGAATTTGGAAATGGCTGCCCTGTTAAATTATAAATATATTCAGAAGCAGCTGCGCGCGTTTCGCGACGCGATGATTTATTTGTAGTGTTTGACATGACTTACCTCATAACTAAAGGGTTGTCTTGTCAGATATTCCAAAAGGAATAGAGAAAGATCGTAAAGTAGCTTCATGCCACTTTGCAGCCTATAAAAATGGGTATCGCTTTATTGCACGCATAAAAAAAGACGCACAAGCGTCCCGTTTTAGGCAGCTTGTTCCCTACGCAGGTATTAACCTGATCAGGTTCACGGATCCCGCTTTC
The DNA here is from genome assembly GCF_023161925.1 of Pseudoalteromonas sp. 2CM32C. Classification (NCBI taxonomy): domain Bacteria; kingdom Pseudomonadati; phylum Pseudomonadota; class Gammaproteobacteria; order Alteromonadales; family Pseudoalteromonadaceae; genus Pseudoalteromonas; species Pseudoalteromonas sp. 2CM32C. The sequence goes on from NZ_JALNTI010000001.1 coordinate 610,386, forward strand.
GCGATCTCAGCCTAAGCAACATACTTAGGCACTCCGACAAGTATATAAATTGTTCGTTGATTTAATAAACAATCTTATTAAATCTGCGTTGAGTGTACGCCAGTTAAAAAAGACCCGCAAGGGGTCATTTTTTAAAACTCTAAAATTTATTTAGCAACAAATACAAACTTTTGCTCGCCTTGCATAACTAATTTTTGACCTTGCATGCTAAGCGTTGCACCTTGCTTTAACGTTTTTAAAAACTGCTGTTCAAACTTATCTGTTTTTTCGCCGCAAGATTTTCGGGTCATTCCAACTTTTTGCACACTAAGGCTACTTTCGTTAAGTTCACCCTCACCAAAGAATCGGTTACATCCTGCAAATCCATTTACTTGAAGCGCTTCTATAAAGCTAACGGAGGCCGTGTATTGTTCCTCTAAGGCTAAATCATCAATTGTAGATAACTGCCATTGTGTGTACTTTAGCTGCTCACTGGTAACGGTCCCTGTTGATGCGCAACCAACACATAAACCGATTAAAAGCATCGGTATTGCTGCTAATTTCATACTGCTACTAACTCATTGTCTAATTAATGTCATAATAACAATATTTATGCGATTTATCCGTTAAATTTGCATGTTTTAAATGTAATTTTTTGTTCATAAAACGTTATTTATAGAATATGAGTTAGCTTAAATCATTATTGTTGAATAGGGTTTGCATTTCGGGTGGTAAAAAAGGACGCCCTTTTTCGTTAACGGCAGTACCTATTACTTTTGCTTTAAGCATCACTTGCTGGTCGTGTTTACGTACAATAGTTTGCTCAAACGCAAACTTTAAACGACTTAGACGAACGGGCTTTACAGACACATAAAACTCATCTTCTGGCACCAATGAGTGCTTGTAATCAACTTCACTACGAATCACAACTAAATTAACTTTTTGCTTAGCAAGTAATGCAAAGTCTACACCGTTCGAAAATAGGAATTCATGGCGGGCATGTTCTAAATAATTAAAATAAACACTGTTATTAACGATCCCTTGTAAATCGCATTCGTAATGACGTACTTTAAAATCAACTTTAAAAGTCATATTAGTAATCCTAGTTTTTTTACGTATAATCGCTGCGTTATAACACAGGTATAAAAATAATTACTAGGGTCAGTTTGTCTTTTAAGATTAATACTAAAAGGTCAACAGACCCCAGCATAAGCCCCTAAAATGGAGTTAAGTAACAAAATGAACTTACGTTTGTCTTTAATCACTGCCGCACTTTTGCCGCTAATGAGTGCCCCTTTTTCAGCTAATGCTGATGATAGCGACATAGAAAAAATAGTGGTCACCGGTGACTTTCAACGAGAAACTATTCAAACTTTAAGTGCCAGTGCAAGTTTACTCAGTGAAGAAGAAATAAGCCTACGTGGTGCAAGTTACTTAGACGAAATATTAGGCAGTGCCGCTAACGTAAACTTCACTGCGGGTGCGTCTCGTGGGCGTTTTATACAAATTCGTGGCGTGGGTTTACGCTCACAATTTGTTGACCCTATTAACCCTTCGGTTGGTTTAGTTATTGATGGCATTAACTACTCTGGCCTTGGTGGCAGTTCATTATTATTTGATATTGACCAAGTAGAAATTTACCGTGGACCTCAAGGAACACGCTTTGGTGCAGACGGCATGGCCGGTATGATCCAAATGCAATCAGCTAAAGCAACTAGCGATCCGAGTTTAAAACTGCACTTAGGTGCTGGCACATACAACAGCCATGAAGCAGGCCTTGCAGCAAGCACTGGTTTGACCGACGATACAACGGCTCGTGTTAGTTACTTTCGCAGAAAATCTGACGGCTACGTAGACAACTTATACTTGAACGAGTCGACACAAAATCAAGACGAGCAAGTTGCACGCTTTAAGTTAAACTCTCAGCTTACTGAAAACCTAAACACTGAGTTAAATTTTCATTATATTGATATAAACAATGGTTACGATGCCTTTACGCTCGACAATAGCCGCGACAGCGTTGCGGATGAACCAGGTCAAGATAACCAAAAAAGTTACGCGGTAGGTATTGCTAACACTTACACGGGTTTAGATAAATTTGATGTAAGCCTTAATGTTTCAGCAATCGATAGCGAGTTACTTTATAGCTACGATGAAGACTGGGTTTGTAATGATATTAACGAGCCGCAACTTTGTGCTGCAGGCTTACACCCTTGGGGTTACAGCTCTACTGATATTTACAATCGCGATCGCGATGATCAATCAGCTAACTTACAGTTTAACGATAAAACCGGTAACTGGGTTGCGGGTCTTTATTATCAAAACCGCAATGTTGATTTAGAGCGCCAATACACATGGCTTGCAAGCCCATTTGCCTCTACTTATGAAACCAGCAATATTGCATTGTATGGCCAAGTAGCAACCCCTATTGGCCCAAAAACCACCTTAATAACAGGCCTACGTGTTGAGCAATACCAAGGTGATTACACCGACAGTAACGGTTTTATACAAGAAACCGACGATGTTATGCTCGGTGGTAAAGTCGCGCTTGAGTATCAAGTAATAGATCGCACTATGATCTATGCAAGTATTACGCGTGGTTACAAAGCCGGTGGTATTAATTCTGAAGCGCTTGCAAAAGCAAAAGATGAAGGCCTAAACCTAGACGCTAACTTTTTTCAACAGCACACCAGCTTCGACCCTGAATACTTATGGAGCAGTGAATTTGGCGTTAAAGGATCATCACTCGATGACGCTTTAACACTTCGCCTTGCGGCATTTTATATGCACCGCGACGACATACAGTTAAAAGCATGGCAAGTTGAAGGCCAGCAGTTTACAGGCTACGTTGATAACGCAAGCTCTGGTAGTAACTACGGACTTGAAATTGAAGGTAACTACCGACTCACCGACAACCTATTATTAACCGGTAGCGCTGGTTACTTAGATACAGAAATAGATAACTTTGTAACGCAATCTGGTTTAAACCAAGATGGCCGTGAACAAGCCCAATCGCCTAAGTACCAATATGCATTTACCGCACGCTACAATTTTACCAATGCTTTCTATGCCATGGTGGGTATTGAAGGGAAAGATGATTACTACTTCTCAGACAGCCATAACTCAAAAGCGCCTAACAGCAACTTAGTTAACTTAAGCTTCGGCTACGACGCTGACATGTGGTCAGTTCGTGCATGGGCACGCAACGTGTTTGATGAAGCTGTGCCGACGCGTGGTTTTGAGTTCGGTAACGACCCACTTGATGGCTACGAAACGCATACCTACACACAATTAGGTGAGCCAAGAGTAGCAGGTATAACGTTTACGTTAGAGCTGTAAGTTGTCAGTTAAAGATTAGAAACACCGCGCTTAATTAAAGCGCGGTGTTTTTACTTGTAGACGTTGAGCTTGCTCACGTTAGAAGCAACGCCTCTAATTACTTTAATTTAAGTACAATCGATATAATCAAACAACCTTTCAAAACCTCGCTTTAACGCGCCAGCAAGCTTTGCGCTTACAGGGCAAGTATCAGGCTCTATCTACATCAAAGGCAATTACATCTTTAATTGTGTCTTTGTTAGTTGCTAGCATTACCAGCCTATCAATCCCCAATGCTACGCCTGAACATTGCGGTAAACCATGCTCCAATGCAGCAATTAAGCGCGAATCCATCGGAACTTGTTTTAAACCGTGCGCTTCACGATACTGGTTATCTTCATCAAAGCGTTTAGCTTGTTCTGTTGCGTTGGTTAGCTCGTTAAAGCCATTCGCTAGCTCCATATTTTTATAATAAAGCTCAAAGCGCCCTGCTACCCGGTTATCGTGCTCACAAATCTGTGCCAGTGCCGCTTGTGAGGCAGGAAAGTGATAGACAAAACAGGGTTTAGTTTGCCCAATGCTCGGTTCTACTTTCATACAAAATAATAGCTGTAGCAAGGTATCTTTATGAGTTTCGTTTTTAGCTATGTCAGCAAAGCCGTGCTCACAAGCATGCGCCTTTAGTTGATCTAAAGATGCTGTTAGTGGATCCAGGCCTAATACTTGTTTAAATGCATCCTGATAAGTAATACGCGTTGCTGGCTCCACATTAAGTACACACTGCATTAGCTCATCCATTTCATCCATCAATGCAAATTCGTCAAACCCAGGACGATACCACTCAAGCATCGTGAACTCAGGGTTATGATGGCTGCCCGCCTCTTCATTTCTAAATGCTTTGCAAAGCTGAAAAATAGCGCCTGAACCGGCCGCTAACAAGCGTTTCATTGCAAACTCGGGGGATGTTTGTAAATAAAGAGGCAAACCACCAGCATGCCCGGGGCCCATAAATGAAGTATTAAAACTTGCCAAGTGAACATCAGTGACACTAGCAGCACTTAAGCTCGGTGTTTCTACTTCCATTACATCTCGTACGTAAAAAAATTCACGAATTGTGCGTAAAATTTCTGCGCGTTGTTTTAATGTTTTTATATTTGCGCTGGGCGCCCAAAGTGTTGCTGACATATTTTCTCCAAAAAAAATCCCAGCATAGGCTGGGATTTATACCAATTCGCTTAGGCCGTGTTGCTCTTTGCGGATTGGTATTATTAAGATACGTTAAATATTACTTAACACGGCCTACGTACTCACCACTGCGGGTGTCTACTTTAATTACTTCGCCAATTTGAACGAATAATGGAACACGAACTACTGCACCCGTGCTAAGCGTTGCTGGTTTACCACCCGTGCCCGCTGTATCACCTTTTAGGCCAGGATCTGTTTCAGTGATCTCAAGCTCTACAAAGTTTGGTGGAGTAACTGCAATTGGGCTGCCATTCCATAGTGTGATAGTACATACATCGTTTTCAACTAACCATTTGCCAGCATCGCCTAATGCTTTCTCGTCAGCAGCAATTTGCTCAAATGTTTCGTTATTCATGAAATGCCAAAATTCACCGTCTGTATAAAGATACGCTAAGTCCGTATCCATAACATCAGCACCTTCAACCGATTCACCTGATTTAAAGGTTTTTTCAAGTACCTTGCCAGAAATAAGCTTGCGGATACGAACACGGTTAAACGCTTGGCCTTTACCAGGTTTTACCATTTCATTTTCTAAGATACTGCAAGGCTCGCCGTCCATCATAATTTTTAGGCCGCCCTTGAACTCGTTGGTGCTATAATTCGCCATCGTTTCCTCTATTTTAATTTTTTCGAGTAATCTACGTGCCAATGATACAAAGAAATGAAGCAAATTTGCATAAAAACTGGCAAAAAGAATTAGCAAATGTAGTTACCTGTCCAAAAACCTTGCTTGAAATGGTTGGTTTATCGAGCCAAGTCCATGAAAACGACCTAAAAGCTCGCAGTTTATTTCCGGTACGGGTGCCAGTGCCTTTTATAAAAAAAATGCGTAAAGGTGATGCAAACGATCCTCTATTGCTACAAGTTATGCCTCGCCATCAAGAGTTTTTAAAAAAATCGGGGTTTAATAAAGATCCTTTGCTTGAGCAAGACAACTCCCAACCCGGGATTTTACATAAGTATAAATCGCGTGTTTTAGTTATGTTTAAAACCGGTTGCGCGGTAAATTGTCGGTATTGTTTTAGACGTCATTTTCCGTATCAAGAAAACCAACTTAATAAAAAAAGCCTACTAGATGCCCTTAGCTATATAAAATCAGATACCAATATAAACGAAGTGATCTTAAGTGGTGGCGACCCGCTTATGGCCAAAGACGATGCCATTAGCTGGTTTTTAGATGAGCTTGAAAAATTACCACAAATAAAACGTATGCGAATACACAGCCGTTTGCCTGTCGTGATACCTGCGAGAATTACCGACGAGCTATGTGCCCGCTTACAAAAATCACCACTAAAAATTGTATTTATAAACCATATAAATCACGCCAACGAAATAGATGATGAGTTTAAAGCCGCAATGCAAAAGCTTAAGCATGCAGGCGTTATGCTATTAAACCAAGCGGTTATTTTAAAAGACGTGAACGATACGGTTGACGCACAAATAAATTTAAGTGAAGCGTTATTTGATGCCGACGTGCTGCCGTATTATTTGTATTTGCTAGATAAAGTTGAAGGCGCAAGTCACTTTGATATTAACGAAGAGCAAGCAATAAAAATAATGGCAGAGCTTTTAAAAGCTCTGCCCGGATTTTTAGTGCCTAAATTAGTAAGAGAAATAGGCGGTCAAAAAAGTAAGACCCCTATCGACCTCAAACTTATTTAGAGCGATATTTAAACGTATACGTTTATGTTATTACCAAGTGTTGCAGTCACCGATTTAGCCGGTGTTTGCGCACTTGATGATTGCGCAGCACCTTCAATTAGTGCAAGCGCAGCTGCGCCGTCTGCCTGTTGCTGTTTTTTAGCCAAAGAAGCGCTGTAAACTTCACCACTTTCGCTAGCCCCTGACATAACGGGTAAACTTGAACCTGATATATTCATATTACTAACCTGACTTTTAAATGTAATCCACGTATTATATCGGCCATGCAGTACAAAGCTTTAGGAAAACCATGGATTCTATAATTGAACAACTCAACGCTAACTTAAAAATTGTTTATCGTCAGTCACTTGATGCCGACAAAAAACTAGACGAATTACAACAACAAGGCCATGGTAAATTTAAAGCCTTATTTGGAAAAGACGCTGGTTTTGACTTTGAGGCAAAGCGTTTCAAACCCTATGTACTAGACGTTGCAGCCGACGTAGAAAGTTTATCTACCGATGGCTTTAACGAAGAAAAGTTAAAAACAACCGTCATTAAATTACAACAATTACTCACTTTACTTGCCACGTTTAAGTAACCAAAGTTAATCACTTGCCGCTCTTAAGCGGCAAGTTAACTCAATCAATACTTGTTAATACTTGTTCGCCAAACCACTGTGTGAGTAATCTTTTTTCGTGGTCAAATGACTCCTCTCGGCCTCTTCTTATTCTATCCATAAAGCCCATGTCTTTGAGTTCAACATCATTTGCTTCACTTATTACATCGCCTTCTTTATTAACTAACGAATAGTTCAGGTTAATACGTGGGAAAAAAATAGGTTCAACAACGCGAATTTCACTTGTGCCACTGAAACGTACATCACCAGCTAAATCAACATCTGTAATTTCGACATTTAGCTTATAATCTTTTGGCAGTTGCTCAGCAAGCTTGGAAAAGTGTTTTTCAAACTGCTTCGTAATTTGCTTATGGTAAGACGCTTTAGTTTGGTTTGATGCACGCACATCGCGATAGTCTTTAAAGTCATGCCACTTAACTGCAGACTCGCCAGCATGTGTAAATAGTGGCAATACAACACACAGTGCCATTGAAATTTTTGTAACTGAGTTCATAGCTATCTCCAAAAAGTAATCCATAACACAATGTATATGGTATGATTTTGTTGCTTACCTTAATTAAATTATACTAACAGATATATATTAACTATAACTTAATCATAGTTGTTAAATGTAATTATAAACGAACAAAATGTAATCTGATGTACCTTTTAAAACTACGTTAAAACATCTTCTTTGCAAACTAAAAATTAAATATAAAGCATGTAAACTCTGCCATTTTATGTTGAAATTAAAATAACTGAATAAAGAACCCTTCGGAGCTTTCATGACTATTTTAGTAACCGGTGGCGCAGGCTATATTGGCTCGCATACCGTTTTAGAACTTTTGCAACAAGGAAGTGATGTTGTTGTTATAGATAATTTAGCAAATTCATCGCAAGAGTCTCTGGCTCGCGTTAAACAAATTACGGGAAAAGAAGTAACTTTTTATCAAGGTGACATACTCGATAAAGCTTTTTTAGATTCAGTATTTGCAAAGCATACGGTTAACAGCGTTATTCATTTTGCAGGCTTAAAGTCGGTTGGCGAATCGGTTGCTAAACCAGTAGAGTATTACCAAAATAATGTGCAAGGCACGTTAACCTTAGTTGATGCTATGCGAGATGCGGGCGTATTTAAGTTAGTGTTTAGCTCATCTGCCACCGTTTATGGTGACCCGGCAAGTTTGCCTATTAAAGAAGACTTTCCTGTTGGTGGCACAACTAACCCATACGGTACCTCAAAATTGATGGTAGAAATGATGCTCCAGGATATCGCTAAATCTGACGAGCGCTTTGCGTTTGCTATTTTGCGTTACTTTAATCCAGTAGGTGCTCACGAATCGGGCCTAATTGGTGAAGATCCTAATGGCATTCCTAATAATTTATTACCATTCATTGCTCAAGTAGCAGTGGGTAAACTCAAGCAGTTAGCCGTATTTGGTGATGATTACGACACCATTGATGGCACAGGCGTACGCGACTACATTCACGTTGTAGATTTAGCTATTGGCCACTTAAAAGCGCTTGATAAAATAGCTACAAATACGGGTGCACTTGTATATAACCTTGGCACTGGTAATGGCTATTCTGTTCTGCAAATGGTTAATGCATTTATTAAAGCAAGTAACCAAGCAGTACCATACCAAGTATCACTTCGTCGCCCTGGCGATATTGCTGCATGTTACGCCGCACCAGAAAAAGCCCTTAATGAGCTGGGCTGGGAAGCTAAACGCGGAATTGATGCCATGATGCAAGATACATGGCGCTGGCAGTCAAACAATCCAAATGGCTACAGTAAGTAAAGTAATTAGATTTGCGCTTAGCCATAAACCGTTAAGCGCGTTTTTTACCAATTTTGCATTTCCACTAGCCGTGATTGCGTTCGCGCATATTCAAAGCTTAGCTTTTTACCTACATATAATTGATCTATATTTACCTGAGCATTGATGATCAGTAATTTTTGACAGTCGTAAAATTCATCCACTAATGCAATAAAGCGTCGAGCCTCGTCGTCTAAAGTGTGTTCTTCAAGCGTTTGCTTTTCCCGTTGGTAGCTATCTTCTATTCCATGCACAATCGTTTTACCCGTTGCGGTTTCACCCATTTTAGGCACATTATTAACGTACAACACATCAAACTGGGATGCTAAAAACATATAGTCGTTTGCACTACGAGGGCCTGAACATAAAGCCATAAAATCAATAATTACGGCTCTAGGCGCTTTTAATTGGTAGCTAAGTTTACGGCCGTGAATCGTTATTACATCTGAAAAAGTAACCTGCGAATACGCTTGCACAAAAATAGCTTTAAAATCATCACTCGGTAAGTTGATATAATAATGGCGGTTGTTTTTACCGTATCTAAAGCGATGATCCTCCTCACCGGCCACATTGACTATGTGGCAGTGGTTGTTAATTAAATCGATAGTAGGTAAAAATCGCGTGCGTTGCAGGCCGTTGCTATAAAGCAGTTCTGGTTTTGCATTAGAGGTAGCCACCAGCACTAAACCTTGCTCAAACATCGCTTTAAACAATCTAGCCATAATCATGGCATCGCCAATGTCGCTGACAAAAAACTCATCAAAACATAATACTTTAATGTTTTTAGCCCATTTTTTAGCTATCAATGTAAGCGGATTAGCGTGGCCTTGTAGCTCAGCTAATTGGCTATGAACATGTGCTATAAAATGATGAAAGTGAAGTCGCTGTTTTTTTACCACTGGCACATTGTTATAAAATAAATCCATTAACATAGATTTACCGCGTCCTACTGGCCCATACAGATAAACTCCGTTTATATTTGGTGTTTTTTGCCACCATTTCACCGGTGTCTGAAGTTGTAGGCTTAAGGTATTTAATGCCATAACCGCACGTTGCTGGGCAGCATCGTACGTCAGCTCACCAGAGGCCACTTTGGCCTTATACAGGTTTAAAATTAGTGTGCTGTGCACTGTCATGGTATTTCACTATCGGCTATAATCGCGCCCATTGTAGCCGACTAAAAATGTGAACCAAAATGAAATTCCCTTGCCGTTTAGATAAATTTATTAGCCACTTAGCAGAAGTACCGCGCACGCAAGCTCGCGCCAGTATTAAGCGTAAAGAAGTAAGCGTAAATGGTGAGGTGATCACAGCACATAACTTTCAGTTAGCAAAAGACGATGTCGTATTACATAACGGTGAGCCATTAGTGTTTTTAGGTAAACGTTACTTTATGCTAAATAAGCCTGTTGGTTATGTGTGCGCAAATAGTGATGACTTACACAAAACAGTTTTTGACTTACTTGATGAGCCAAATATGAGTGACTTTCATGTAGCAGGCCGATTAGATATAGACACAACAGGCTTAGTTATTATCACTAACGATGGCGACTGGTCACATAAAATTACCTCACCACGCAGTAATAAATTTAAAACATACCTAGTTGAAACCCAAGAACCAATTACCGACGAAGCGCTTGAGCAATTACGCGAAGGCGTTATGCTACACAATGAAAAAGATGCCACCCGCCCCGCTATTGCTGAGCGCTTAGCTAACTACGGTTTACGCTTATCAATTAGTGAAGGAAAGTACCATCAGGTAAAGCGCATGCTTTACGCCGTTGATAACAAAGTGGTTGAATTACACCGTGAGCAAATTGCGGGTATTAAGTTAGATGAAGACTTAGCGCCAGGCGAATACCGCTTGTTAACCGAGAATGAGATCAAACTATAGGCCGGTCTGATATAGAACCACTTTCCCTTACGATTTAATTTGCACTAAATCAAAGTCTGCCATGCCCGGTACAATCGCTTGTAAGCGAGATTCGGTGACATCTAAGGTGTTGAGGTATTCGCAATATTCTGATGCTTTTAGCTCTAATTGGTCTGCTTTTTTTTGCAATGACTTATCAATCTCTTTCGTGATGATATCCATGCGTTGACCCATATCGTTAATGCGATCCTCAATATTGCCTTCACGCGATTTAAACGCATCCCCTAAAGACACTAAAATAGCACCTAACGAGCCATGAACCGCCGAGTGGATTTTTTGGCTTATTTCTTTTGTAAAAAAGTCATCAATTTGAGAAAGTGATTGCGGAGCTATAAAAAAAAAGTCGTCGCCTCGCTTAAACTTATCCATCAACGCGCGTTCTACGTATTGCAGTTGGGTTTTAAGTACTTCAGGCTCTTTATCCGACATGCCCTCAACCACCTGCTCAATAGCACTCAGCCCTAAATTAACACCGTCGGTGGCTAAATTTACAAGTTCGGGTACTGTTTGGCGAATGCCTTGGCTAAATTGCTCCAGTACTTTGCTTTCATCTTCACCTAAATCGACCCAATAGCCACGAATAAAGAGCTGGGTATTGTTGTTAATTTGCACTCGTGTTTGGCCTTTATCAACAATTCGTATTACGTCATCGGTAATAATTAGACCATGTCTGAGTTCAACATCACACGGTTTTTGAGCAAAGGCAGCGGTACTTGAAAGTGCAATGGACAGCGATAAAATCGCACGAGATAAAAACGCCATATACACCTCTAAAAGACAAAAAATGGAAGGCAAGTAGGTTAACAAAAAACCAATTTTATGCAAGAAAAAACAGCGCTTGATAGTATCGAAGCGCTGCTTATAAAGGCGTTTAAAGCTCAGGGCGTGTTAACCTGCGCCCTTATAAAATTAAATGGGTGAACCTGGCGGTATAGGCAGAACCTTAAAGTTATTAGGCCACTCTCCATTGGCTAAAAAGTGTTTTACCTGCACTGCTAGGTATTGCTTAAATGCGCTTTCACCGGTGCTTGTATTACTCAGCATCGTGTTTTGATTAAAGTCGTCACTTAACTTAACTAAGTAATAACGAAGTTGCGCTTGTACCTCTGGGCTTACATTATTATTTGCCACTAAGTCAGCAAAGGTTTTTGCTGTTAAAAACTGTATACGCTGGGTTATTTTGCCTTTCATTGTATCGGGCGACGATACATTATAAACATGGCTATACAACTGCTTTAATAACGCATCTAAACTGTAAAATTGGTTATTACGGGCTTGTTGTTGCGCTAAACGATTTAAGCGCTGTGGATTAAGCAACAACGATAAACTATGCTGCACTGCAACCTCTGGTAAAGCCATTGCATCAAGTGTTAACCCTGTACGCCCCACTACGCTTTCGCGCGATTTAGACTCACCATATGCTTTTGGCGGAATTAACGATAATACCGATTCAGGTATAACTAAATTTTTGGCTGTAAGCGTTGCTAAAATGGCATTAACTGCATCTTGTTGCACTTGCTTATCAACAACCTGAGCGCCTTGGACTGGCTCATCACCGCGTGTTTCATATTCGTAATTTATACCTGCAATTAACTTAACCACAGACTCAACTTGAAAACGATGAAATAAATAAAGTGGCACAAGCTTTTCTTCTAACTGAGATAACGCAACACCGGACTTAATATTATTAATACCAAATTGCGAAAGTGCCTTTTTACGAACATCTAAAACACGTAAAAGCTCTTCTGATGGGTTAGCGCCGTTATCCCATAAGTGAGCCGTTGGGTGAGCGCCTCCTTTAGCTCGCGCGTCAGAATCTGAAATAAACGCTAGTCCTTTGGCTTTATTATCTTTTAAAATTGCTGCCAGCTCTGCGTTTTCATCTTGATTAGTAAAGTCGCTATAACCGTATTTAATTACCTGGGTATCCCATACGCCCATACCTGTTGCATAGCCTCGTGTTACATCAAGCTTGCCTTGTTCATTAAAGCTCAATAATGGGTGCGGGTAATCCATTACTGAGGCTCTATCACTTACTGATGCCGCAAAGTTATGGGCAATACCTAATGTATGACCAATTTCATGGGCGCTTAACTGGCGAATACGATCAAGCGCCATAGCGTGTAAGTTTTTAGCAACTTCATCGCCTTTAAAATAAGGAGCAGCCAGCGCTTCTGCAATTAATATATCTTGGCGAACACGAAGCGAACCCAACGTCACATGGCCTTTTAATATTTCACCGGTGCGCGGATCAATAACTGAGCTTCCGTATGACCAGCCACGTGTTGCTCTATGCACCCATTGAATTACGTTGTAACGAATATCCATGGGATCAACATTAGTTGGTAATACTTTAACAATAAACGCGTTTTTATAACCTGCAGCGCTAAATGCATCATTCCACCACTTACCGCCTTCAAGTAAGGCGCTTTTAACTGGCTCTGGTACACCGGGATCTAAATAATAAACAATAGGCTCAACCGGCTCGCTAATAGGTAAGCTCGGATCTTTTTTTGCTAAACGGTGACGCGGTATATAACGAACATACATCGACTCGCCTAAAGGCGCTGCGTAATCTTTGTGTTCAATGCTCCAAAAGCCCGATTGCGGGTTAAATTTACGTGGTGTGTAATTATCATCTGGTAATTGAACAAGTGAATGGTGCATATGTACGGTAACAGTATATGGGTCGGCGCTAACTTGGCGTACAAACTTACCCGGCTTTGCGCCTTTAAATGTAAGCACGGCTTCAAGTTCGGTGTTTTTTACAAAGGCTTTTGAACGCGCCATGTAAACCGCACTTCGTGATTCATCAAGGTTAAAATTACCCTGCTTACGGGCAGCTAATGTACGGCTTACTCCATGTACATCGCTCAATAAATAAGGCGTGTAGTCAATAAGTGCCGTGCTTTTGTCTTCTGCAACCACTTTAAAGCCCGCCAATATGCTTGATGCAAATGCCTCTTTGATACTTTGCTGCTCGGCTTTGTTATTAGTGTTAGCACGGTAGTAAGTATTTACAGCACGCAGCATAACTTTATCGCCAAAGCGCTCAAACTGTACCAAATGCGTGTTGCCAAGCTGGCCTCGATCAAGTCCAATATCGTTTGACCCAATCCCGTATGGCAAACTTTGTTGTAATAAAAACTGCTGCTCAAACTTATCTACCTTTAAATACACTTTGCCGTTTTGAGTATCGTAATAAAACGAGTAGTACCCCGGAAAGTGGTTCATTTGTGTAGTAAATTCATCAATTGACTTAATTGCTGCGTGCGCTTGAGTTATGATAGAGCACAACACAGTAAAGAATATGTAACTTAGTAGTGGTATTTTTTTCATAATCTTATCTTTGTTATTGGCGTTTTAGGTACGATTAGGTGCCCCCATTATAGGGCGGTATTTAAACAATACAGATATTTAAGACGAATTTCAGCGCTCTAAACTAATCTCTCTCACATTATGATTGGTTTTAACACGTTATCAGGAAAATAGAATGCGTAGACTCCCTCCAGTATTGCTAGAAGACGGTTGCCCAAGAGAACTATTATCATTAATCCGAACTATTTTAGCGGCATGTAAAGAAATATCGTTTCGTGTTGGCCAAGGTGCGCTTTCTGGCGTATTAGGCTCAACACTTGATGAAAACATTCAAGGCGAAACTCAAAAAAAGCTCGATGTATTATCTAATCAGCTATTAAAAGATATTTTACTGGAGTCGGGCACAGTTAAAGCCATTGCCTCTGAAGAAGAAGACTACACCGTTGCAGGAAACCCCGACGCTAAATATATTGTGGCATTTGATCCACTTGATGGGTCGTCAAACACCGATATTAACTCGCTGGTAGGGACTATATTCTCAATTATGGAAGCGCCTGAAGGCTCAGATGCAGCAGACGAAAGTATTTTTATGCAACCTGGCCACAAGCAAGTTGCGGCAGGTTATGTACTTTACGGCCCATCAACAATGTTAGCGCTTAGTACAGGTAAAGGCACACGCATGTTCACCCTTGATAAAACCCAAGGGAGCTTTTTACTAACAGAAGACTTTGCCACTATACCTGCAGATACAAACGAGTTTGCGATTAATGCGTCTAATCAGCGTCATTGGCAACCCGCTATGCAAAATTACATAAATGATTTATTAGAAGGCGATACCGGCCCGCGCGCTAAAAACTTTAATATGCGCTGGATTGCGGCCATGGTAGGCGATGTTCATCGCGTACTAAGCCGAGGCGGTGTATTTACTTACCCAACTGATACTAAAGATCCTAATAAACCCAATAAACTGCGCCTACTTTACGAAGCAAACCCAATGGCTATGCTAGTAGAACAAGCCGGCGGCATTGCCTCAACAGGCTCTGAACGTATTATGGATATTCAGCCAGACGCTATCCACCAGCGTGTAGCGGTTATTTTAGGATCTAAAAACGAAGTAGAAACCTGCTTGGGATATCACAAGTAACCAAGTTATTAAAAAATACTAAAACCGCATCTAATTTAAATGCGGTTTTAAGTTAACCTATACTTTAACCCTTTAACAATGCCAGTATTTTTTCAAGCTTTTGGTGATCAAGCTCGCCCATTTGCTCGCTATTACTAAGCGCATAAATAACGCCCTCGTGTTCAGCGCAATCAACGTCTTCTCTTGACTCAATAACGTTAGCCCAAAGCTCTAAGTCATCTAAATCTATTTCACCACTCAAACAGCGTTTAATTACATCAACTAATACGTCAGTTTTTAATGTATATAAGGGCGCTTGACCATATGCAGGCGTTGACACAATAACCGATATTGCATCGTCTCTTTGTGCCGAAAACGTAATAAATTCTGCTAATGCTTTTTGTATATTCATAATGTTTGTTATTCTTGACGCTCTACTGTTGATAAGAACTAAAATGACTCAAACAAACTGCAGCCAATGTAATACAGTGCTTAACTGTAATGTAAATAATATAACCGCATGTTGGTGTAACCAGTTACCTGCCATTTTACCCCTAGACGCAACAGCAACAAGCTGTTTGTGCCAAACTTGTACACTCAAAAAGATTAATCACTACCTTGAAGCGCTTTATACTCAGCCAATAAAAAGCCAAATAGAGTTTGCAAAAGCATTTAGAGGAAACGATAACTTAATTGAAGAGCTCGACTACACCATGCAAAATGGCTACATGGTATTTAGTAAGTGGTTTTTTTTAAAGCGAGGAACCTGTTGTAAAAATGGCTGTAAAAACTGCCCTTATGGATACAAGCTGTAAAAGGTTTCAAAGTGAATAAAACATTATTATCACCACAGAGAAGACAAGGAGCAGTGCAGGAGAAGTAATTTTAAAACCAATCAACCGTTACGCTCTACTCAGTGTAGCGTGCTGCGCTTCGGTGCGCTCGGTGGTAATTAAATGCTATTAAGTAATACAACAAAAAGTGACTTATTCACCACAGAGAAAACAAGGAGTAGTGCAGGAGAAGTAATTTTAAAACCAATCAAACGTTACGCTCTACTCAGTGTAGCGCGCAGCGCCTCGGTGCTCTCGGTGGTAATAAACATTTAAAGTTACCCACACGTAGGCGTGAAGCTTGCTCACGCAAAGGTTGTTAATGTGACTATGTATAAATTAAACGTGCCAGCAAGCAAGGCGCCTACAAAAATTGCTTGTTATGGTATTTTCACTTATACATCTTTGGTGATAGGCAATGAATCACTCGCGCCCCACTCACTCCAAGAACCGTCATAAACACTTAAGTTTTTATAACCACATTCATCAGCAAATAAAGCTAAAATACACGCTGTAATACCTGATCCACAGCTAAATTGAATATGCTCTGCAGTACCTACAGCGTTCTCAAATTTTTTCTTTATTTCTTCAAAAGCTTTAGCCTCGCCATCGGTTAATAAATCTAAAAAAGGCAATGAACGGCTTTGTGGTATATGCCCACCTCGCATGCCTTTTCGAGGTTCGCTCTCTTCGCCAGTAAAGCGCTTATAGGCACGCGCATCTAATAATACAGTATTAGCATCATCTATTGCTGCTAATACTTGCTGGCGACCAATAAAGTAACTTAGATTATGACTTGCGTCAAAATTACCACATGTTAAAGCCTCACTATAACCTTGCTGCACTGCATAGCCGCACGCTAACCACTTTTTAAGGCCGCCACTTAATACCTTTACATTGTGATGCCCCATGGCTTTTAGCATCCACCACGCCCTTGCAGCACTAAATAAGCCGGCATCTTCGTATACCACAATAAACGAATCATGGTTTACACCCGCATGCTGCATAACCTGTGTAAACTGCTGTGCATTACACATTGTGCTTGATAGCGGGTTTGATTTATCTGCTAGCTCATTTTTTATGTCAAACCGCTTTGCATTGGATAGCATAGCTTCAGGCACATAAGTTCCTAAAACACCGGGGCGAAGCATACCCGCATCAAACAACACTAAATCAGGGTCGTTTAGCCTTTTTTGTAATTGCTGGCAGGTTATTAAGTTTTTGATTTGATACCCTTTTAATAATAAAGCGAATGGGGTTTAGAGTAATAATCAAAATATTACTCAATTATCGCTCTTCTAAGTTTTATGAAGGATTGCGAACTACTTCAATTATTTCCGTAGTTGAAATGGAAGGTGTTCTAGTTAAGTATTGTACGTCACATAACGTTTTAAAGTTATCGAATTTACCTGCCCAATCATCCCCCATTACTAACAAATCTGCATCATGTTCTTTTATATAATCGCCTTTGAGCTCAAGGGAATGCTCTATAAAAATTTCATCGACACAGCGTAAAGAACTAATTATTTTAACTCTATCACTTTCGCTATAAACTGGAGTTCTACCCTTCTTTTGCATATTGAGTGCATCTGATGATATCCCAACAATTAAATAGTCACCTAAGGATTTGGCGCGTTCTAAAATGTTAATATGACCGACATGAACAATATCAAAGGTACCAAATGTAATAACTCGTTTCATTCATAACTCTCTAAGTAATTAACTATACGGTCAGCGCAATTTCCATCTATTTTTCCTGCAAGCTGCTCTATAATTTTTTTCCGGTTAAATCTAAATTCTTCAGACTCTGAGGCACACAACTGAACTGCAGATACAACATCACTGAACTGTTCAGCCCTTTGACAAATTTTGTGAAAATAATTTATGTCCTCATCAAGCCGTGCCTTAAAACGATAAGAAAATATACCTCTATAATTCCATCGCAACTTGTAAAAGTCACACCACACAACAGGCTTATCCAGAGCTGCAAACTCAAATATAGCAGACGACGCGTCTGATAACATTATGTCTGCAACCGCTAAAAAAGGCGTTAAGTTAAATTCACTTTCACTTGTTAAATAAACATTATTATATTTTTGCCAGCGCATGATTTTACTTTTTTGTTTTTTATAACGCGGTTTAGACAAACTAAAAAAGTGTGGTTTTATAATAATATTATAATCAGGAAAACACTCTGGAAAATCATCGCTCATACACTCAATAGAGCTCGGATAAAAAGTGGGGGCATATAAAAGTGTTGGCTTATTCTTATCTAAACCCAACCCAGCCAAGTCAACTTTTTCGACTGAGTTGTTAATAATTGGATCTAATTTCGCATAGCCGCTATCAACAAAATTACCATTTGGATATAAGTTTTTTAATCGTTTTAAACGATGCTCACCTTCAACAAAGCGAACGGTAGTCGTTGTGTTTGATACATCGTAGTAGCAGCTTTTTGGACCTATGCCATGCTGCATTAATACACTTTTATTATTGAGCTTATCAACGTCTAAAAACGCATTACCAAACACGACCCAATCACACTCAACACCCTGATAGAAATCTAATGTATTTGATTTATCTTCCAACCAAATTGCTTTTATTGAATGTTCAACTGCGAATGTCTCACAAATATCTATAAATTGTTTTTCTTGAGATCTATAAAATACTAATGCGCATTGATGACCTCTTTGTGATAATTTTTCAATTACAGGTA
This sequence comes from Pseudoalteromonas sp. 2CM32C, assembly GCF_023161925.1. Classification (NCBI taxonomy): domain Bacteria; kingdom Pseudomonadati; phylum Pseudomonadota; class Gammaproteobacteria; order Alteromonadales; family Pseudoalteromonadaceae; genus Pseudoalteromonas; species Pseudoalteromonas sp. 2CM32C. The sequence goes on from NZ_JALNTI010000001.1 coordinate 628,931, forward strand.
TATATTGAGGTAAATAATAAATATGCTGGACGTCGAAATATACAAACATGAAAAATATACAATAAAGTAACAATATTGTTCATTGTACATAAGTAATGGCTTGTATTGTAGGTAAACAGAAAATAATGTTTATCCACTATATGTTAATAATGTCGCTTCTTAATGGCGCCATTTTTGACAAAATTTTATTTTGAATAGGATGAGGTATGTTTTGCTCATTCATGGCATTCACTAATAAATCAACAACATGATTAAAATCTTTTTCTGTTATATTCATGCCGGTGTGTATGTCTACCATTGAATCACCTGCGTAGCTGTATTTACACGGACCATCGGTAAGCATGCACAAATGCAGAATAAAACCTTGACGAAAATGCGCTATGTTTGTGTGCTCAAAGTAGTGAAATACCTGCTCGTCATTGCCTATTTGGTTAATAAAGCTATCAATTAGTTTTTCTATGCCGGCGTTACCGCCAATTTGGTAATATAGAGTAGGCGGTGCTTTATTCGCACAGCCCATTAAAATACCTACACATAAAAACCCAACTGCAATTAACTTCATTACCAATACCCTGTTACCGATAAGTACCAACCCGTTTGATCGTCTGCCCCTGCAATACGCCCTAAATCTAAATATGCGGCAGTTACACTCACGTTTTTATTAGGCATCCAGGCAACAAAAACGTCTTTCCAGTCTTGCTCACCCAAGTTTAAGTTATTCGCTTTTTGACGATACTCAATACCGATTGCCAATTCACGACTTAAAAATACAGCGGTGCTACCTTCAAATAAAAACGCGCTGTCAGCATTGCCGCCACCATAACCGAGTAGTCCCAATTCATTGGCTGCACTATAGCGTGTTGTTACATTCCAAAACCAGTTATAACCTGCAAGTGCACCTAAGTGAAGCTTACTGGCAGCCAAGTAAAAATCTGTACCGCTGGTATCCTCTGCGCCAACAAGTTTGGCTACGGTGCCGTCATCTAGCGATTTATGCTGTATACCTAAACTTAACTGCGGCCATTGGCTGTAAACAATATCACCATATAAACGTATTTTTGCACTGGTAATCGATTGCTCTATTTCTGTGTTAAGTGCTGGCACGTCAAACTCTTGTTTTGCGTAACTTAGCTCTACCCGATTAAATAAGTTTAACTGCGCACCACATACATTTAATGCGTAATCACTTACATCCGCTCGGCTACAAAAACCATTTACCGAAAATTCATCTTCGCTCGCATAACCTGCAAGCTGAGCCCAAGGCACAATACCGCCACCGCCGCTACCTTCAACTTGAGATACACCCGGTGTTGCTAGTAACTTTCCGCTACTGTTGGCAAACGTTGGCAAACTTACTAGCAATAAAACACTGACAAATAAATACTTAATTTTTACCATAGTATTCTTCCAGCCATTGTTCTAATAAATCAGCTTTTAAAGGCCGGCTAAGGTAGTAACCTTGTGCATGGTCGCACTGCATTGTTTCAAGTAAAGCTAACGACTCTTCGGTTTCGACCCCTTCAGCCACCACCGAAAAACCTAACTGATGCCCAAGCGTAATTGACGACTGCACTATAAATTGATCTTTTTGAGAGGCATCTAGTTTTAAAATAAAACATTTATCAAGCTTAAGCTCATCAATAGGTAACATTTTTAAACGCCCCAGCGATGTTTGCCCTACCCCGTAATCGTCAAGCGATATTTTAACGCCAATTTGTTTTAAATCTTTAAGCGCTTTTATGCCCTTTTCTTCGTTTTCTATCATGTCGCGCTCGGTTAATTCAATAGTGATTAACCTTGCATCCACATTATGTTTTTTTAGCGTAGCGACTAACGCGGCATGAAACCCCGGATACGCAATATCTTGTGCCGATACATTAATAGCGGCTTGAAGCTCAATACCCTTCGATTTCCAGTCGGCAACTTGTGCAACAACGGTATTTATTACCCATGCAGTTAGTTCAACAATTAGCCCTGAGCGCTCGGCTAAATCAATAAATAACTCGGGATTAACCCAGCTGCCATCTTTACGCTGCCAACGAATAAGCGACTCAACTTTATCTATTTTTTGAGTTTGCATATGCAGCTTAGGCTGGTAGGTCATAAACAGCTGACCATCGTCGTCGCTAATAGCTTGCTTTAATTCATCAAGCATAATTAAACGATCTAAGTGGGCCTCGTCCTCGCCATCTTGGTAATAATGTATATGGTTTTGGTTATTTGCCGCATTTTCTACGGCAATAAGCACTCGCCTTACTAAGTCATCACTGGCAGTGCCTTGCGATGGGTACTGCAATACCCCGGTACTAAACTGTAAGTTAATTTTTAGCTTTTGAATGGTATAACACTCTTGAAGCCTAACAATTAACCCCTCTATGCCGCACTTTTTCTCGCTAACCGCACTGCTTGGAAATACCGTTAAAAACTCATCTCCCCCAATACGCGCATGAATCCCACCAAACTCATCCGAAAACTCACTAATTCTGCATGCCACGGTTTTTATACATTCATCGCCAATGCGCGGGCCAAGCTTATCGTTTATATGGCGTAACCCTTTTATATCTATAGCTACAAGCGTATATTGAGTTAATTCGCTTAATTCTTTGTCCAACACTTCTAACATCGCAGAGCGATTATAAAAGCCGGTTAAAGTATCGTGTCGCGCCTGAAAACTAATTTGTTGTTCACGCTTGTTGATGTCGTTACCCATGTTGTCGAACGCATTAACTAAGGTCGTTATTTCTGTGCTTTGTTTTTTACCTTTAAACTCAAAATTATAATTACCTTGCGCAAACTGCTTAGCAATTACAACCAGCTGAGAAAGCGGCGTTGTTAAGTTATTTGCTAATAAGCTACTTGTTATTACACCCACAAACATCGTTAAGATAGACAAAATGATAAGGGTAAAAAATAGCTTTTCAAAATCGCTATAACTTTGTGTTAAATCGGCGCTTAATAAAATAATAATTGGGTGTGTTGCCAAAGAGGCTAAATTAATATCTCGGTTTCGGTAAACCGGGTACTCGCCAAATATTCGTGAGGTGGTGGCCGAGTTAAAATAACTCACCGGTTCAAAAGGCGTTGGGCGCTCATCTAACGAGCTAATAACTAGGTTGTCGGCACTGCCTACAAAACTTACATCCATGCCCGTTAAGCTTTTAAGCTCGCTAGCAACACTGTCGTCTATTTTAAAGCCTACTAAACTGTAAGCTATGGTTCTTGGGGCTTTTACAGGTAATAAAATAACCTGGTAAAGCTCATTGTTTAACACTACAAATGTGGATTGCTCTTGTGCGTTAAATAGCTCTGCGAGTAAAGGTCGCAAGTCGTCTTCAAAGGCACCTTGCTCTAAATTTGACGAAATTAGCTGACCCGATAAATCTATAAGCAACATTAATTGCGCGTCTATCCGTTGGCTGTGATTATACAAAACACTGCTTATGGTACCCGCATCGCGCGTGGCAACCGCTTGTTTAAAACCAAAATCGGCAGTTAATACTTTAGCTGCTGTTAACAATAGACTTTCTTTTGAGGTTAAATATTGCTTATAAACGTTTTGCGCAACACTTATGTCTTGGTCTACTTTTTGTTCCTGAAACTGACTTGTTGACCACCAAAAACTAGCAACGCTCACCAGCGTTGTTAACAACACCAGCCCTACGCAGAGTGAGGTAATTCGGTTTTTTAAACTATGAGTCATTACCAGCCTTAAATTTACTACCAAAGGTGTTTCTTGGTGCAGGTGTAGATGTGTTTACCGTTATGGTGTGTTTGCTTTTAGCGCTTACTGTTATAATTTTTTTATTCTCCAAAGGCGCTGTTTGCAAAGCGTGCCATACACTTAATTCAATCGGTAATAGGTTATTTGGCAAGGTTACTTTGCCTTGCTTATTTGTTTTATAAACATGTTTGCTACCTGCCACATATATGTAGCCAACCATAGAGTCGTGAATATTACACCCCAAAACAACGACCCCTTGATTGTCAAAAGTAATAGGTGCTTTTGGTTGCCCTGAATATAACTTTAGCTGAAAAGGCTTAGCTTGCGAAAAAGAATACACATGGTGGCGAATATTATCGCTATTTGGAAAGTCAACTTGCTGCCCTTTTTGCACAACTAATAGCTCTGGCAAAAACTGTTTATGAACTTGGTCCATAGTGGCTACAGGAAGATTTGGCTTGGCTAATTGCTCGGCGTTAAAGTGTAGCTCAATAACAGCATTTGCTAGTTTACTACCGTGTTGATCTTCTACTACCAACTCCAGTGCAGCGGCGTTAGAAAAGTAACCAAAAAACAAACCCATGGTTAAAAAACGGCAACTTTTAGTTATTTTTTGCAAACAACGTTCAAACATAACAACACCTAACTATTAACGTTAGGTTAAGGTAATTAATTACAGGGGTTAATTGCAAGGAATATAGCCCAGTAACTAAAAATAAAAAGTTAGCCACTGGGTTTTTTAGTTCTTTAGTATGGCTATTTTACAATTAAGCCATAATCAGCGTCTAAAATAGAAATGACCTCTTGGCGCGGATCTTCAGGAATAGTAATTGCTTCACCAACTATTTTACTGGCAATACCCACATAAGTATTAGACACTTCGAGCATGACTGATTCGGGTAAAATATACTCTTTTGCTAATTTTTCGCGCTCAGCCATGCGATCTTTGTTTAGTAATACGTCGCTTTCTGGCACGTTATTAATTAACAATTGGCGAAAGCCTTCTTTAGAGTTTTCAACAATTTTACCATCTCGATACGCAGCGCCATCCCATATACGCGATGAATCTGGTGTACCCACTTCGTCGATGTAAATAAGCTGTTGTGCGCCATTTAGGTCTTCTACGTAACCAAATTCAAACTTGGTATCTACAAAAATTTGGTCAAGCTTGGCAAGCTCTGTACTAATTAAACCAAAACCTTCTACTAACAGCTTTTCGTATTTTGCAACGTCGTCTGCCGACTTAAAATTAAATACGTCTAAGTTATTTGTTATGTTCTCGCGGGTAATATTTACATCGTCTACTGGCGGTATGTCGGCAACGCCTTCAATAATCCCCTTGGTTGATGGCGTAATAAGTACATTATCGAGTTTTTGATTCGCGTTTAACCCTTCAGGTAAATCTATACCGCAAAAGTTACGTGTCCCTTTAGCGTAATCACGCCACATGCTACCCGTAATATATTGGCGCGCTATCGCCTCTACCTTAACTGTGCTTGCTTTACGAACAATCCATACATATGGGTGCGGAATATCCACAATATGATTGCCAGCTAGGCCTGCTTCGTCAAATAATTTAAACCAATATGATGCAACGGTGTTAAGTGCTATCCCCTTACCCGGCACACCATTTAAGCCATTTTCACCTTGCCAAATACAATCAAATGCTGAAATACGGTCCGAAATTACCATAATAGCCAGCTCAGTATCTGCGGGTACTTTGTAGCCTTTATCTTTAATTAATCGTGCACTGTCTTCGTCTGTTAGCCAATAAACTGAACGCACTTTACCACTGTGTACTTCACCTTTGGTGCGGATGGGTAAATCATCGTTTACGTCTAAAACTTTATAGCTAGTCATGCTATCTCCGGGGTTAGGGATGCTCTATGAGCAAAGTATGGTATGGGGTTATGTGCGGTATGATAATCCAGCCAACTTCAAAGCTCAATCTTGGGCTTGAAACTAAATAACCTGAACTTTGGTTAAGAGATTTAGCAAGAATATTTATATGGTTGTCACAATCGGGTAAACTAGCTGTGCTAAAGAGTCGAGGAGCTAGCTTGAACTACTTAACCACCACCAAAAATAAAAAATACTTAATGTATATATCTCAAAATTATTCATACGCAATTTTGAGGCCTATTCAGGCGGCCATATTAGCGAATGGTGGTCAGGTACGCTGGTTTTTACAAGGTAGCTCTGTAAACCCTGACTTTTTAACACCCGATGAAATACGTCTGAATTCAATAGACGACATTCACAACTGGAAACCCGATGCTACGTTTGCACCGGCTAATTTAATTCCTACGTTTTTTCCGGGTATTAAAGTGGGTGTATTTCATGGTTTTGATGCCGGAAAACTTGATAAAAAAGGGAACAACGACCACCTAAAAGCAAGGGGCTGCTTTGATCTTTACTGTACTCAAGGCCCCAATACCACAGTGCCATTTAAAGCCTTACAAAAAAAGCTTGGTTATTTTAAAGTGACTGAAACTGGCTGGCCAACGCTCGACCGCTTGTTTACTGGCGAATTACAAACCCCATATACCAGCAAAGCCGACACTCGCCCTACACTTTTAATTTGTTCTACTTTTTCAAAACGTTTATCACTTGCACCTAAGCTTTACGAGCAAATAAAGCACTTTAGCGAAACAGGAAAGTGGCGCATATTAATGCAGTTTCATCCTAAAATGCCTATTGAGCTTGTTAATAAATACAAAGCATTAAGTAATCAAAACTTAACCTTTATTGAAACCGACGACGTAGTCCCCTTATTAAAGTCGGCCGATGTAATGCTGTGTGATACCTCGTCGGTGCTTTTAATGTTTATAGTGCAGCGAAAGCCTGTTGTGACCTTTTGTAATAATGCCCCAGACAAGCACTTACTAAACGTAACAGATCCAAATAAGCTAGAAGACGCGATAAACCTTGCATTTACCTACCCTAAAACATTGATGCAAAATATAGAAAGCTATTGCCAACAGCTGCACCCATACACAGACGGTAAATCAAGTGAGCGAGTAGTGGCTGCAACGAATGAGTTTTTACTTAGTGACGAAAAGCTAAAACCTAAACCATTTAATATTATTAGGCAGTTTAAAACGCGCAAAAACCTTAATTATTGGAAGTGGTAAACCAAACAATGATAAGCCTTAATAATGTTACTTTTAAATGGCATAAAAACGATAAAACGCCCACGCTAACTATTAGCAAACTTAATATAGAAAAAGGCCAACATGTTTTTTTACATGGCCCAAGTGGTTCGGGCAAATCAACGTTACTTGCCTTACTTGCCGGTATAAATACAGCTACCAGCGGCAATGTCACGTTATTAAACCACACCTTAAATACACTAAGTAACACTCAACGAGATGTATTTAGAGCTGACCACATTGGTATTATTTTTCAAAACTTCAACTTACTTCCATATCTATCGCCTATTGAAAACGTGATACTGGGCTGCCAATTTTCAAAAAAACGCCAACAAAAAGCATTAAGCCACTCTGCCACGTTAAATAATGAGGCTACACGGCTATTAGACTCACTGGGGTTAACCGAGCAATACCATAATAAAAATGTGGCAGAATTAAGCATTGGCCAACAACAACGCGTGGCCGCCGCACGCGCATTTATTGGTAACCCAGAAATTATAATTGCCGACGAGCCAACCTCAGCTCTTGATACACAAAACCGCGAAAGCTTTATTAACTTATTGTTTGAACAAGCGAGTAAAACAAACAGCACACTCATATTTGTAAGCCACGACGAAAACTTAAAGCCGCTGTTTAATCGCTCAATCGACTTAGTAAGTTTGCAGGAGACATTATGATCCTTACAAAGCTTGCTTTAAAAAGCCTATTAAATAGACGTGCAAGTGTTGTTTTAACACTGTTTACCATTGCCGTTAGCGTTATGTTATTGCTAAGTATTGAACGTGTTAGAGTTGATGCTAAAAGCAGCTTTAGCAATACCATTTCGGGTACCGATTTAATTGTAGGAGCCCGCACCGGCGATATTCAATTACTGCTTTCATCAGTATTTAGAATTGGCCACACCAATAATGGCGTGAGCTGGCAAAGCTACAAATACATAACAAACCAACGCGGCGTAAAGTGGAGCATTCCTATTAGCCTTGGCGACAGCCACAAAGGCCAAGCCGTGTTAGGCACAACCCCCGATTACTTTACCCATTACCGCTTTGCTAAAAAACAACATTTGAGTTTTAGTGCTGGTAATCCTTTTAGCACTATTCACGGCGTGGTATTGGGCAGTGAGGTGGCTACAAAACTAGGCTATAAGCTGGGCGATAGCATTGTAATATCCCATGGTATGGGTAATACCAGTTTTCATCATCACAACGACAACCCGTTTGAAGTAGTCGGCATTTTAAACCCGACGGGTACCCCGGTCGACAAAACACTGCATATACCGCTTGCCGCTATTGATTTAATTCACGGCGGTAACGCAAGTCATAAGCACGGTGAGCACGGTGAGCACGGTGAGCACGGTGAGCATAACAACCTAACTGGTTACCCTAAACAAATCACTGCATTTTTAATGGGGTTTGATTCGCCTTTATATACACTACAAATTAGGCGCAACATAAATCAGTACAAGCCCGAGGCTCTATTAGCCATTATGCCTACCGTCACACTAAAAGACTTATGGGAAATGCTCGCCATTGTTGAAAAAATACTGCTGCTTTTTTCATTTGTTGTCGTGCTAATAAGCCTGCTTGGTATGTTAACCACGTTACTTGCAAACCTTAATCAACGCCGCCGTGAACTTGCTATATTACGCTCAGTTGGTGCAAGGCCATGGCAGCTATTTACACTTATAAGTATGGAGTCATTGCTTACAACATTTTTAGGCTGTGTGCTTGGGTGCGCATTATTTTACGCCACCTTATTTTTAGGAGCCGACTACCTACAAAGCCATGCGGGTATTAGTGTAAATATAGCTATGCTTTCACGCTATGAACTCACCCTCATAGGCGTTATTATGGCGGCAGGTTTTATTATTGGCTTAATACCAGCAACTCGTGCTTATTTATACTCACTCAGCGACGGCATGAGTATAAAAACATAATGTTTAGGAATTTTATGACACTTTTTAAAACAGCTTTAAATGCTTTTTGCATATTAAGCTTAGCTATTATTAGTTTTTCAAGTAACGCTAATCCACCTAAAGAGATTTTTTGGGAAGACTTAATTCCAAAAGGCCATGTGCAAATAGATACCCAAGCACAAGCAAACCACGAAGGCAGCGATCAAAACTGGGTACAGCCCGACCTAGACGCCCCTGTAGTAAAAGAACTAAATGGGCAATCTGTCAGCTTACCCGGCTTTGTTGTACCGCTAGAGGGCGATAGCGAAGTAATCACCGAATTTTTACTAGTACCGTATTTTGGCGCCTGCATACACGTACCACCACCGCCACCTAACCAGCTTGTACACGTTACTATAAAAGGCGGCGTACCAATCGAAAGCCTTTACGATGCAATTGTAGTCACAGGTATTATTACAACAGAAACCTGGTCAGGTGAATTAGCGCAGGTAGGTTACAAAATGAAAGCCGTAGGCGTAGCGCCGTTTGAGCTTTAAGAACCCTTAAAGCTTTTCTAAGACATGTTCTGCGCGGCTTACTGTGAACTCTTTGCCTTCTTCTACAAATAACTCAGTAACAACCGCGTTATTCACAATCATCGCGTAGCGAGATGAACGAACACCACCAAAGCCAGCGGTGTCTTTTTCAAGCCCGAGTGCTTTGGCAAAGCTTGCATCACCATCGGCTAGCATTAAAATTTCCTCAGCGTTTTGCGAGTCGCCCCATGCTTTCATTACAAAGGCATCGTTTACCGAAACACAATAAATAGCATCAACACCTTTTGCTTTAATTTTATCAGCAAGCGTAATAAATTCAGGTAAGTGCGCATTTGAACACGTTGGCGTAAACGCCCCCGGCACAGCAAATAACACCACTTTTTTACCATCAAATAATTCTTTGTTAGTCAATGTTTGCATACCTTCGCTTGTTAACTGCGTAAGTGTAACCTCTGGTACGTATTGGCCTTGTTCAATCATGATAAATCCTTAAAATATAAATAACGAATAGCCCATAGCATAGTGGGTTTTGCTAATAGGCGCAGCTTTATTATTAATAAGCATAAATACAAATTTTTCACACAATATACGTTAAGGTACAAGTTGGAATGCTCATCTACTAATCCGAACTTACAGTCGCACAGCGAATTTAATGTAGGCGCTTTGCTTGCTAACGTGGAAAAAACTCTAAAAAGTAATTACCACCCGGAACACAGAGGTGCAGCGCGCTTCACTGGGAAGAGCGTAATACAATATATATGTTTAGAATTACTTCTCCTGTACTGCTCCTTGTCTTCTCTGTGGTGATAATAATGTCTTATTCACTTTATCAGGCAGATAGAAAGCAATGGGAAGTCCACTTCGATAAAACCGTAACCAGTTTTTGTAGGCGCTTTGCTTGCTAGCGCGTTTAATTTATACATAGTTGCATTAACAAATTTTGGCGTGAGCAGGCTTCACGCTTATGTGGAGAGAGTTTTGAGCGTTAACTGCAACCGAGAACACAGAGGCGCTGCGCTACACTGAAAAAAGCAAATATGTTAAAGGGTCAGGAATATTCATAAGTCACTTCGCCTAAACTACTTCTTATTTTCTCGGTGGTGAATAAGTCACTTCGCCTAAACTACTTCTTATTTTCTCGGTGGTGAATAAGTCATTTTGTAATTAAAACTTACCTGTATAAGTCTTAGTAACTAATCTGATAAATGCTGTCTGCTGCACCTTATAACTTGTAACAGAATACTCCGTCCCCGAACATAAAAGTACCTGTTACGGGGGCAGTTTAACATCTGACAACTATTATTTAATCGCTACCAAACAAATCTCGCGTGTACACTTTATCAGCAATGTCACTTAGCTCTTCAACCATACGGTTTGAAACAACCACGTCTGATATTTGCTTAAACTCGTTTAAATCTTTAATCACGCGTGAGTGATAAAATTCGCTTTCTTTAAGAACAGGCTCATAAACAACAACCTCAATCCCTTTGGCTTTAATACGCTTCATAATGCCTTGAATAGACGACGCTCTAAAGTTATCAGAACCCGATTTCATTACTAAACGATATACTCCAACCACTTTTGGATTTCGCTTTAAAATAGAAGCAGCTATAAAGTCTTTACGTGTAGTATTCGCATCAACTATTGCACCAATAATATTATTTGGAACACTCTGATAATTAGCACGTAACTGTTTGGTGTCTTTTGGTAAACAGTAACCACCGTAACCAAACGACGGGTTATTGTAATGGTTACCAATACGTGGATCTAACCCAACACCCTGTATAATTTGCTTAGAGTTTAAACCGTGTGCTTCAGCGTAGCTATCAAGCTCATTAAAGTAAGCGACTCGCATTGCAAGGTATGTGTTAGAGAATAACTTAATAGCCTCAGCTTCAGTTGAATCCGTAAATAGCACTTCAACATCTTGCTTTACAGCGCCTTGCTTAAGTAAGTTTGCAAATACAGTTGCACGCTCGCTTTGCTCACCCACTACAATACGAGAAGGGTGTAAATTATCGTAAAGCGCCTTGCCTTCACGTAAAAACTCTGGCGAAAATATTAAGTTATCAACATCAAGTTGCTTTTTTATATCGGCCGTAAAACCCACCGGAATAGTTGATTTAATTACCATTATTGCATTTGGGTTATGCGCTAATGCATCTTTAATTACGGCTTCAACCGAGCAGGTATTAAAGTAGTTATTTTCAACATCGTAATCGGTAGGTGTTGCTATAATGATAAAATCTGCGCCACTATAAGCCGAAACTTTATTCGTCGTTGCAGTAAAGTTTAAATCATTGCGCATTAAAAATTCACTAATTTCTGTATCAACAATCGGCGATTTTTTATCATTCAACAGCGCTATTTTATTTTCATCTATATCTAACGCAACTACTTCGTTATGCTGTGAAAGCAGCATAGCATTAGATAAGCCCACATAGCCTGTACCCACTACGGCAATTTTCATGTTAATCCTTTAAGATTAATTAATATTTTACAAAATTATTTTATCAAAGTTACTTATATTCAACTATTGGTGTGTTTAAATAAAAAATATTACGATAATCTATAAGACCAATGACATTTAATTATTACCATCCGTAAAACGCACCGAGCCTAAAAAAGCTATCGTCAAATACGGTTTTACCTGTATAAAGCTCAATACCCCAGTAACCATTTTTTAGTTGCTGGGTATAGCGAGTTTCGAGCTCAAAACCTATTGAATAAGGACCAGCAGCCTCACCGATTTTACCATTAGAGTCCATTTCTGTCTCAATGCGTCTAAATGTAGTATCAATATTTTGTGATGAGCTATATTGCCAAACCCAATTAATCGATTGACTTTCTGCGCTTGGGTAGTGTTGAAAGTATCGTTGTTCTCCTCCCCAATGCCCTAATGCCTGTTTATCAATAGTATTACCTTGTGAATACAGCTTTGACCAGTACCACTCTGTTTGCCAACGGCTATTTTCAAGCCTTAAACTATTATTTTCACTTAAATAAGGTAAGTACAAACCAAAGTTATAACTATTATTACGAGTCCCTCCAAGCGTGTCTTCAAGGCCCACATCGCCGTAAAAGCTAAACGGCTGATTAAACCAAGCCGCTTTGTAATCAAAACTGAGTGACGCTAATTGGTCACCTACCTCATAATTAGGGCCAAATTTTTGGGTTTCTTCCGCATTTACATTATCGTTACCGCCAGGTAAAAAAAACGCCTTTGCAAAATCTTTTAAACCTACAGAGCGATCACCACCACCAAACTGTAATAACCTGTTTGCACCTAGCGTTAAACCATCAAAGGGCGAAAAGCTCAAATGTACACCGGCTAAGTGGGGTTTACCTGGCACCTTTAAACCTAACTCTTTACCGGAGTTTATAGCGGGATCTGTTTTCATTTTCATGTAAAACAAATCATAACGAATATCAAAGTCAGTAATTGGTTTAACATTACTAATACTTATAGACGGAAGCGTTTTGGCATTAGTACTTATAATCATCGCGCTATCGTAAAACGGAGAGTACCAATGCTCGCGGTAACCTATATCAACCTGTGCATATTCGTAACCAAAATAAAAAAAGCTTTGGGTAGGTATTAGGTTATCTTCGTTAGCAATACCGGCAACACTTACACCAAAATGCTTGCCAAAATTTGCAAAGCCACCCGCTTCTAACTTTAAATAGGTATCAACCTTTTGGCCGCGCTGATTAGGTATAGACTTAGGCTCATTACCATAAGCGACAGTCGCTTTAGCATAAGTCATCGCATCGGTTTGCTTGTATAATGCAAGCTCGTTAAATAGCTTTTGGTAAAGGCTTGGATAACTATGCTCTACCGATTTTAAAACTCTAAGCACTTCGCTGGTTTTATAGGGTTTACTCATCATGTGAGCGTTTTCCCCAACAACAAGGAGCTTCTCAACCAATTGCTCTAATTGCGGGTTTTGTTTTAGAGGTAAGTAAGGCGATACCCCACTAGCTAAAACCTGAGAACTAAACATTATTCCAATTAATACGGGTAATTTTTTGAGCATTTTTTTTCCATTTATTTTTTATGTTCTAGGTTATGCCCACATAATAAAAAATCGCTGGTGAGTTAACAACAACGATCTGTATTAATTTACTATCTCGGTTATATATAGTACTTAATTGATTACAACATACTAAATAACTCTTTGCGTGAGCAAGCTTCACGCCTACAAAGAGATAATTTAAAAATTAACTTTCGCCAAGCGCACCGGAGTCTGTTTTTTGTAGGCGCCTTGCTTGCTGGCGCGTTTAATTACAAATAGTCACATTAATAATCTTTTGCGTGAGCAAGCTTCACGCCTACGCGGAAAAAACTCTAAAAATTAATTACCACCGAGAACACCGAAGCGCTACGCGCTACACTGAGAAAAACGTAATACAATATATTTGTTTAAAATGACTTCCCTGCACTGCTCCTTGTCTTCTCTGTGGTGATGATAATGTTTTATTTACTTAATCAATCAAATACAAAGCTTGCCTAAAAAACAAAAAAACCGTGTTTAAACTAAACACGGTTTTATGATACTAAATAAGCTAAATTGTTTATTACAAGTTAACCACATTGTTTAGTGTTGGTGCATTTTCACCATTAACCAATGTATTTAAATGCTGTGCAAACTCCTTACCCAGCTTTTCATCACGCATACCGTATTCAACAATCGCCTTTAAATAACCAAGCTTATCGCCACAGTCGTGCGCGCGGCCACTCATGTGGAATGCCTCTACCGTTTCTTGTGCCATTAACGCATCAATAGAGTCGGTTAACTGTATTTCACCGCCCGCCCCTACAGGTGTTTTAGCAAGTAGCGGCCAAATATTTTTACTTAATACATAACGGCCAACAACAGCAAGGTTTGAAGGCGCAACATCAACATCTGGCTTTTCAACCATAGTTTTAATTTTAGCGCTTTCGCCAGCAGCCAATTGCACACCATTAATGTCGGCAATACCGTATTTACTTACGTCATCCATAGCAACAGGTTCAAGCATTATTTGGCTTGCTGCAGTTTCATTAAAACGAGCGATCATAGCGGCTAGGTTTTCTGTTTTTTGGTTTGCTGTGTATGCATCTAGTATTACATCGGGTAGTACAACAACAAAATCGTCATTACCCACAATAGGCTTTGCACACAATATAGCGTGGCCTAAGCCTTTAGCCTCACCTTGGCGAACGTGCATAATGGTCACGTCGCTAGGGCAAATAGAGCGCACTTCTTCAAGCAATGTGCGTTTAACGCGTTTTTCAAGCGTTGCTTCAAGTTCGTAGCTGGTATCAAAGTGGTTTTCTATCGCATTTTTAGAGCTATGTGTTACTAATACAATCTCTTTAATGCCAGCAGCAACACACTCGTTCACAATGTATTGAATAAGTGGCTTATCAACTATAGGTAGCATTTCTTTTGGAATAGCTTTAGTCATAGGTAGCATACGTGTGCCCAAGCCGGCAACAGGGATAACTGCTTTCATAGGTAGTCCTTTATTTAAAATAATAATTTATATGTTGATCTTAACTTAGCAATTTAAAAGTAGATACAACCTGAATATATTTAATAATGTGCTTTATCACACAATATATAAGTTTAGGGCTTTGTAAAAAATGCTTATTTCGACTGGCAAGAGTGCTTGCTGGCGTTAGAGTCGAAGCTTATCAAGGCTTTTATAAAGCAATTAATAATGTAAAAGTGCAGCTTTTAAACGCCAACATGCTGTGCGTCTGCAATTAAACTTTACATCGTTTAGCTCTTTGCCCAACTATTCGTAATACCCTACAAGCTCTTCAATAAAGCTTTTAACTTGCGCTTTAGGTAACTCATTAATGCCAGCAGCGGCAGCTCGCCCACCACCGGTGGCAAATTTACTGCAAATATCAACAGCACCTTGCTTATTGGTAAGGGGCGCTCTAACGCTTACAAGGTAACTACCTTTATTATTAAACGTCAATACTGCATGGGCTTTATTTGGTGATTGATTAGCAAGGTCATTACCTAAAACCCCACTTACACGCCGAGCCCAAGCCGCATCTTCTAATAAAATAACTTTAGCTGTATCACAATCATGCATAACAGTAGCATTTGCTGCCTTTTGCATATCGGCTTTATAAGCTTGCTCGAGGGTGTAATAAACTGAGTTTTTATCGTTAATTGCATCAAAAGGCGACTTAAACTGCAAAAGAAGCTCAAATAAATCGGCAGGAGCAAAATGTAAATCAGCTACTTCACTGCCGTAGCCATTGTAATTAATGTATGTGCCAAATGCTTTTAACTGTGACTTTTGAAGTTCAGTTAACCCTAGCTTATCAGCCTCATTATCGGCCTTAGCAAATAAATTATCGCCGTAGGCAGCTGTAATAGCCCATAAATGAAATTGCTTATCTATTAAATCGCTAACAATCAGACTAGTACACATGTTTGCATCTAAATCTATGTGAGCAAATAAATTGGCATGGGTTGGAATATCACCTGCCTTATGGTGATCTACATACATAACCTTAGCGCCAGCACTTAAGGCATCGTGCAATGCGTCCATGTTTTTTTCCATCGACACATCAAGCACGCGAATACAATCGCCTTGGCGCGGAGTCACATTTTTTAGCAGCTGAATATCTCGTTTCACACCCGTTATTTTTACTGTATCTGTAGGGTTCGCAAGCTGTAACTGTAATAAAGCAATAATGCCATCGGCATCACCATTAAAAATATCGTATTTCATAAAGTTCTCTAGTAAAAACTAATTAATAATTGACTTGGTATGCTTATTATATTTAGCTAATTATTTGTTTTTGTTGTAGGTATTTAACTATCTGCATCACGCTTTGTTCAATACTTTGATCTGCTGTTTTTATATGTAATTCTGGTGACTCTGGTATATCAAATGCAGAACTAATACCTGTAAAGTTTGGTATTTCGCCAGCACGCGCTTTTTTATATAGCCCTTTTGGGTCACGGCTCTCACATACCTCAATAGGTGTATCTATAAAAACTTCTATAAACTCCCCTTCAGCCATTATGGCACGAGCTTGATCCCTGTCGGCTTTAAAAGGTGATATAAACGCAGTAGACACAATAAGCCCTGCATCTACAAATAATTTAGCAACCTCACTTATACGGCGAATATTTTCAACGCGGTCTTCATCACTAAAAGTTAGCCCTTTGTTCAGCCCCATACGCACGTTATCGCCATCAAGCAAATAGGTGTGACAGCCTAGCTCAAACAATTTGGCCTCTACTGCGTTAGCAATGGTTGATTTACCCGATCCACTTAAACCGGTATACCAAAGTAATACAGGTTTATGACCTTTGTGTTGCTGTTTTTGCTCTCGCGACACGGTTTGGTCGTGCCATACTATATTTTCGTCTTGATTCATTAATTTGCCTTTATTCTAAACTTGTTATAATTTTATCTAGCTCGCAGCAGACCAACAGTGTCACAGAGATGAGCTTTACGCTATGTATTGTGCTTTCAAAGTGACTTCCCTGCCTTCTTCCTTTGCTTCTATGTGATGATAATAATGTATTATTAACTTTACCATCCAGATACAAAAACTAGCCTATAAAATAATTTTACCATCGATAAAACCGCAGCCAGCCTTTGTAGGCGCTTTGCTTGCTGGCGCGTTTAATTTATACAAAATCACATTAATAATCTTTTGCGTGAGCAAGCTTCACGCCTACGTTAAAATGATTGCAAAAATTTAATTAACTCACCCTAAAATTACGTTTATTTTTCGCACTAATTATTAAAATGGAAAAAAAACAGGCACAAGCGTTATAACCACCACACTGTATGCAACAGAAATAGGTAAACCAAATTTAATAAAGTCTGCTAATTTATAATTGCCAGCGTTGTAAACCATTAAATTTGTTTGGTACCCATAAGGGCTAATAAAGCTACCACTTGCAGCAAAAGCCACAGCAAGTACAAAAGGTAAATAACTCACGCCAAGGCCTTGTGCAATACTAAACGCGATAGGAAATGTGAGAGCTGCAGCTGCATTGTTTGTAATTACCTCGGTAAGCACTAAGGTAAGAACAAACACACCAATAAACGCAATGTAAACACTTTGCCCTGTAAGTAAATACTCTACCTTGCTGGCAATAAGCGCTGAAACCCCTGTGTTATCTAATGCTGTTGCAAGAGTAAGTGCACTCATTACTATTAGCCATAGCTCTAGTGGAAAGCGACGTTTTATTTCGTTAATAGATAAACATTTACTACCTACAAGTAATGCCAAATAAAATACAAAGCACTTAAATAAGCTAATATCAAAAATAAGTGAGCTGCCAATAGTCGCTAAAAAGCCCCACAAAACTATTCGCTCTTTTGTGCCACTTAACATATTTTCGGCTTTTACACCGCTTAATATAAAAAAGTTTTTAGTGAGGTTTGTACGCTTTGCAAAATCAGGCCCAACAGCAAGCACTAAAAAGTCACCGCTTTGTATTGTTATTTCACCTAACTTACCAGAAAGCTTTTCACCCTCACGCCTTAACGCAACAACTGCAGCATCAAAACGCGCCCTAAAGCCTGCTGTTTTGAGTGTTTTACCTACAATAGCGGCACCAGGTTTAATAACAACTTCAGTTAAATTATCGCGTAATAGGCCATCTTGCTCAGCAAATAAAGTTAAGCCTTCAAATTGCTGTAAAATGAGTATCTTAGTAACATCGCCCGAAAAAATAAGCTTATCACCCTCACGAATCATTTGGCTGGGTGCTACGGGCGATATAAGCCGATTATCGCGCACTATTTCTACTAAAAAAAGTGACTCTAAATTACGTAAGCCATTTTGTTCTACCGTTTTACCTATTAGTGGTGAATGTTCAGTTACTTTGGCATCTACAAAGTAATCACTCATTACTGCGGTATTATTTAATGTGCCTTTTAACCTATTAATTGTTAAAGCCATAACAATAAAGCACACAATAACAGCAGCTAAACCAATGGGTAAAAAGTCAAAAAATGCAAAACCTACCTCTCCACGCTCAATCAGCATAGAGTTAACAATTAAATTAGTAGAAGTACCAATAAGAGTGAGCGTACCGCCCAAAATAGCAGCGTACGAAAGCGGAAGTAATAATTTAGTAGCAGGAATTAGTTTATTATTTTTTACGGGGCTTATCAGGGTGGCAACCACTGCCGTATTATTTAAAAAGCCCGATGCAATAACTGTTGCAAACAATGTTTTTAAATACGATTTAAGTACTGAGCCATTAAATAAAATAGTGGCAATTTTACGTAACAGGCTTGTGCGTTCAAATGCGAATGCGCACACAACCAAAAGCAATAACGTTATTAACCCGGGGTTAACCGCATTATTTAATAACTGCTCTGTAGAGACAAGTGAAAGCGCAAAACAAGCAAGGCTGGCTGCAGCAAATACGCGCTCTGGCACTTTTTGAAATTTAATTAAACCAACAATGGTTATAATAAATATAACCACTATTAACCATTGTGCTAAAACCACTTATTCTTCCTTAAACTCAATTTACTAACTCGTAGCCCTTAGCTCGCAGCTTTTATCTCGTAACCCGTGGCTCGTGGCTCGTGGCTCGTGGCTCGTGGCTCGTGGCTCGTGGCTCGTGGCTCGCCAAATCATATCTTCTGCCAAAACTTGAGTGTATTAAAACCTAATCGTTTTTTTACAAAGTACACAGCCAATAAGTTTTGTAAACTTATAAAAAACGCAGTTGCTACCGCAGCCCCCATTGCGCCATATAAACTTGTAAATAGTGGTACGCTCAGTAATACACCACAGCCGCTAATTATAGTTACAAAGCGCATATCACGTTCGTTTCCGCTCATCATTAGTAAAAAACCAACAGAGCCTGTTATTACATTTACGGCTTGGCCTAACACCAGTATTTGTAAAATAACTGCGCCTTGCTTAAATTGCTCACCAAATAACCCCATTAAAAATTCAGGTAACAACAACATAAACAATACAATAGGCAAGGCGCTTAATACTAATAAACGCACACTAAACAATGCCGTTTTTCGTATTCCATCCATATTATTAGCAGCTTTAAACGCGGCAAACTTAGGCGCAACCACTAAATTAACCGCCATTAAAATAAAAGTTGTAAGCATTGCTATACGTTGAGCAACACTAAAATAAGCAACCTGTTCAGCCACTAAATACACACCTATAATAATAGGGGCGCACCACTGCACTGCCTGATTCATAATGACGATTATCCAGTTAGGGCGGGCACTATTCCAGAGCTCATGTGGGCTAACAGTATTACCAGCTGAATTTAAGCTTTTTAAAGCAATCCAATAAAAAAAGCTTGCTGTAACACCTAAACTTAAACTTAAATACAATGCGGTAGTATCTGCTGCAGAGGTATTAAATGATAAAACAGCAGCACCACACAGTAAAAAGTGCGCAATGTTTTGACACGGAATACTCGCTATTAAGTTATGCCGCCCCTGCAAGCTCATTGCTATAATTGTTACAGCACTTAACCCAATAATAGCAGGCGCAATAAACGCAAGGCTATTAGCCATTTCCGGCTTGTTAAATACATTATTTGCAATCAGCGGTGATAAAAAATAAAGAATTACAGCAATAGCACTTGCTACCGGCAAGCTGTATTTTAAAGCAAAACTCAGGATACTGTTTACCGTAGCTCCATTGTTTGCATTAGCACCAGTAAACCTAAGTACTGTGTTATCAAACCCCAAGCGGGCAAAGGCCGACAGTAGCATAGCAACGGCAAAACTTAAAAAAAAGTAGCCTGATTGTTCAGCCCCTAACTGCCTTGCAATTATTAAATTAAATACAAAGGCCATACCTGCACCAAAAACGCGTATAAAAAGTGCAATAGCGGCGTTTATTGCCGTGTGGCGGTGCTCGGCGTCATTTAATATAGCTTTTATTTTGCTAAGCATTTACTTCTCATTTTCTTTTGCCCGCAGCCCGCAGCCCGCAGCATTAATACGCATTTTTGTTTATAAAGCCTTTAAAAATAGTCAAAAATACTATTTTTAAATCTAAAACGAGTGACCAATTTTGAATGTATTCTAGGTCGAACTCTATGCGCTTTTCCATTTTATCTAATGTGTCGGTTTCGCCCCGCCAGCCGTTAATTTGTGCCCAGCCAGTAATGCCAGGCTTTACTTTGTGGCGTAGCATATAGCCGTCAACCAAACTACGGTATTGCTCGTTATGTGCAACTGCATGGGGGCGAGGGCCTACAATCGACATTTGGCCTTGTAGTACATTTAAAAATTGTGGGAGTTCATCAAGGCTGGTTTTACGTATAAACTGCCCTATGGGCGTGAAGCGCTTATCGTTTTTTATGGCTTGGGTAACTTTAGCACCGTCTTCCATGACGTTCATTGAACGGAACTTCCATACTTTAATAGGTTTACCATCAATACCGTATCGGTTTTGTTTAAAAAACACGGGGCCTTTTGATGTAACCTTAACTGCAAGTGCTAGCCCTATTAATACTGGTGAAATTAAAACAAGTATAAAAATAGAAAGTATTACATCCTCAATACGCTTAATTATGGCGTTACTGCCATCTATGGGGGAATCGTAAATACTTATGGTAGGTATACCCATAATGGTATCACTACGTGAATGTAATAATTGATAGGTAAATACATCGGGCACTATGTAAACACTCGCGGTACTGTCTGCTAATTGTTTAACTAACCACTTACGGCGCTCATATGCTTGTGGTGGTAGTACAATATAAACGCGATCTATTCCACCGCTTTTGCAATCAGCAACAAGTTGCTCTAAATCACCCAGAGTTTGTGCAGCAACCACTTTTTGGCTAGGTGTTTCGTCGTCGTAATAACCACTAAAAACCAAGCCAAAACTGGCATGTTCAATAATATTATTTGCCAGCTTTTGCCCTAGCACACCAGCACCTACAATAACTACATTACGGGTGTTGTAGCCTTGTGCTCTAAGCAGCCTTAGTATAAAGCGCAAGAAAATACGATATGAGCTCAGTAATACACAAGCAAAAACAAACCATACAAACTGAAGCCCTGTAGGGTTTAAATACTCTGGCGCTATAAAATTAACACTTAAAAACAGTACTGCGGCGCTTATAAACCAGTGTGAAATTGTTTTTTTAAGTTCTTTGTAAAGTGATAGCCCACGCCACGATATATAAAGCTTGTCGAGCTCGCTAGTAAAGTGAAACAAAAAAACAGCCAGCAAAGCAGCCGTTGTGTGCTGCAATAACCAAGGAGTATTATGTAGGCATGTACTAACCCATAAGGTACCCACTATTATTACTATGTCGAGCACTCGCTGGATAAATGCAACAATAGTTGCATTACTTTGCAAAATTCCTTTATGCATATGCATAATCTTCTCTATTATTGTTGTTATAAATGCAACTTTATAATAACGTAACAAACTAAAAATAACACCATAGAAAAAACACTAACAATTAGATAAAAATGTGTTGTTAATGGCTTAATTCTTGTTGTGTCGTAAATGTTTAATTATGAATAACCGTTCACATTGCTATTGCACTTTAAAGTGTAGTTCGCTTACAAAAACCACATTAATTATCAAATTATATTTTTTAATGCTGTTCGCCAATCTGAAAAACTAACATGTGGGGATGTGTCTTTCATTACTGAATATTTAGGCCTTTTTGCCGGAGTTGGGTATTCTGATGTTGTTAACTTTTTAAGTAGTGGCTTATTTACAATTACCTTTTTAGTTTTAGCTTCATCAAAAATAGCATTGGCGAACTCATACCAGCTAACTTGCTCGTCACCGCAAAAGTGGTAAATACCAAAAACTGTTTTAGCATTATTTTTAATTAATGTTATAAAATTAAAAATACACTGCGCTAAATCACCTGCGTAGGTAGGGCAACCTACTTGGTCTGCCACTATACCAAGTTCATCTCGCTCTGCGCCTAACCTAAGCATGGTTTTTACAAAGTTATTTCCGTATTCACTAAATACCCAAGCAGTTCTGATAATCACATGCTTAGACGTAATTGCTTTTATACTGTTTTCACCGCCTAACTTTGTTTGACCATATACACTTTGTGGATTGGTAGGGCAACTCGGTATGTATGGGGTTATTGCAGTACCATCAAAAACATAATCAGTAGATACATGAATAATAGGTATATCTAGCTTTGCAGCAGCGTATGCTAAATTTTCAGACCCCGTTAAATTAATAGCACCTGCAGCTGCAGGGTTACTTTCTGCTTTATCTACAGCTGTATAGGCTGCTGCATTTATAATAAAATCGGGCTTTAGTTTTTCACATAACGCCATTACATTTGCTTGGTCTGTAATGTCGAGCTCAGCACGTGTTAAAGCAATGAGCTCAATACCTTCAGGTGCTCTATCCTGAATACAACGCCCTAACTGACCATTGGCACCGGTTAGCAATACTTTCATGTTTATAAATCCTTTAACAACCCTGCAAGTTCATCCTTAGCTGATAAAGAGGGCTCAAAATCAAATGGCCAGTCAATAGCAATGTCAGGGTCGTCCCACTTTATAGCACCCTCATCATTGGGGTCGTAAAAGTCAGTGCATTTATACTCAAAGTCGGCAGTATCACTTAAAACAACAAAACCATGAGCAAAGCCAGGTGGAACCCAAAATTGGCGTTTATTATCACCCGATAATAAAACACCTTCCCACTTACCAAAAGTCGGTGACCCTTTGCGTATATCTACTGCAACATCAAAAACCTCACCAGTTACAACACGCACTAACTTACCTTGCGGCTTTGTTTTTTGAAAATGCAGGCCACGCAAAACTCCCTTACTAGAACGGCTATGATTATCTTGAACAAAAGTAAGGTTTTCACCAATAACAGCTTGGTATTTTTTAGCCTGAAACGTCTCTAAAAAAAAGCCACGTTCATCGCCAAATACTTTTGGTTCAATAATTTTAATTTCAGGAATACTTGTATCAATAATTTTCATTTTTAATCTTCAGATAAACGAGCCAAATACTGCCCGTATTCGTTTTTCATCATTGGTTTAGCTATTTCAAGTAACTGTTGGGTAGTTAACCAACCGTTGCGCCACGCTATCTCTTCTAAACAGGCCACTTTTAACCCTTGTACATGCTCTATAGTTTGTACAAACGATGACGCCTCATGCAAGCTTTCGTGTGTACCCGTATCGAGCCATGCGAATCCGCGTCCAAGCAACTCAACATTAAGAGTACCATCAGCTAAATACATTTCATTTAACGTTGTTATTTCAAGCTCGCCCCTATGAGATGGCTTAACTTGTTTAGCTAATTCAACTACTCTATTGTCGTAAAAGTAAAGGCCTGTCACTGCGTAATTCGACTTTGGCTTTTCAGGCTTTTCTTCTATGGAAATAGCTTTCATGTTTTCGTCGAATTCTACTACGCCAAAACGCTCAGGATCTTTTACTTGGTATCCAAATACAGTAGCACCCGTTTCACGGCTTGCTGCACTTTTAAGCGTTTTACTAAATGACTGGCCATAGTAAATATTGTCGCCAAGCACTAAACACACGCTATCATCGCCAATAAAATCTTCGCCAATAATAAAGGCTTGTGCTAACCCATCTGGCGATGGCTGTACAGCATAACTTAAGCTAACACCGTAATCGCTTCCATCACCTAATAAGCGCTTAAAGCTTTCGTTATCTTCAGGTGTTGTGATTATTAATATATCGCGTATACCTGCTAACATTAGTGTAGATATTGGATAATAAACCATTGGCTTATCGTAAACGGGTAGTAACTGTTTTGATACACCACGGGTAAGCGGGTAAAGGCGAGTGCCTGAGCCGCCTGCTAATATAATTCCTTTCATAATACTCTCCTTACTATGCTTTTATTTCGCCAAGGCGTTCACGTTGGTATGAACCATCCTGTACATTTTTACACCATTGCTGATTAACTAAATACCATTCAATTGTTTTGCGTAACCCAGTCTCAAATGTTTCTACTGGCGTCCAGTTAAGCTCTTCACTCATCTTTGATGAATCAATAGCGTAGCGACGATCGTGACCAGGGCGGTCGGTTACATATGTAATTTGCTCTGCATACTTTGTATTTTTTGGCACTAAGGTGTCTAAAATTTCGCAAATAGTTTGCACTACTTCTAAATTTTGCTTTTCGTTATGGCCACCTATGTTGTAAGTTTCGCCAACTTTACCTTCGGTTACTACCTTATATAAAGCGCGAGCGTGATCTTCTACATATAGCCAATCACGAATTTGATCGCCTTTGCCGTATATAGGTAGTTCTTTTCCATCAAGGGCATTAAGTATCACAAGCGGTATTAACTTTTCAGGAAAGTGGTAAGGACCATAATTATTTGAGCAATTAGTAACAATGGTTGGAAAACCATATGTGCGTAACCAAGCGCGTACTAAATGATCGCTCGATGCTTTACTCGCAGAGTAAGGGCTACTTGGTGCATAAGATGTTTGCTCAGTAAATAAAGGAAGCTCACCGTGCTGCTCATCAGGGTGCGGAAGATCACCATAAACTTCATCAGTAGAAATATGGTGGAATCTGAAGTCTGCTTTAGACTCATTATTTAATG
The DNA here is from genome assembly GCF_023161925.1 of Pseudoalteromonas sp. 2CM32C. NCBI lineage: Bacteria > Pseudomonadati > Pseudomonadota > Gammaproteobacteria > Alteromonadales > Pseudoalteromonadaceae > Pseudoalteromonas > Pseudoalteromonas sp. 2CM32C. The sequence continues at coordinate 653,823 of NZ_JALNTI010000001.1, forward strand.
TATTCCAATAATCACGGGCCGCTTCTAGTAAATTATAAGTGCCAACAATATTAGTTTGAATAAAATCGCTAGGCCCTGTAATCGAACGGTCAACATGGCTTTCTGCAGCTAAGTGCATAACGGCATCGGGTTTGTGTGATTTAAAAACACGGTCGAGCTCTTTACGGTTACAAATATCAACCTGCTCAAATGTATAACGTTCACTGCTATCTACAGTTTTTAAAGATTCTAAGTTACCTGCGTAGGTTAATTTATCTAAATTGACTACTGAATCTTGTGTGTTCTCTATAATATGGCGAACAACTGCAGAGCCTATAAAGCCGGCACCACCAGTAACTAAAATTTTCATAAAAATAATTTATCCATTTATTTTAAATATTTTGTAAGCAAAGTTTCATACTGAGTTAAAATATCACCCCACTGAAACTTTGTAGTAAATTGATCTTTAGCAGCAGCACTTTTTTGCTTAACAAAATCATCATTTAAATAATCTTTATCTAAAAACTCACTTAAATGTGCTTTATTTTCAAAATAAAAAGCGCCATTACCGGCAACCCAGCGATTAAACTTGTTATCGTGTGCTATTACTGCGCAACCAGCAGCTAAACCTTCAACCAGTGATGGGTTAGTACCACCAACTTGGTGGCCATGCACATAAAAGCGTGCATAAAAACGCAGTGCTGCCACTTTTTCGGCTTCGTAAATAGCACCAGGAAATACCACGTCATTACTTGCAGCAGCAAGAACTTGTTGATGATATGGGTTTGAATCTAAAAACTTACCTAACACCACTAATTTATGGCTACGCGGTTTAGCCGAAAACGCCTCTACTACTTCTAAAATAGAGTTTTCAGGCTCTGGCCTAGCAATCACTATTGCATACTCGTTTTTAACTAACCCGTAATCAGCTAACACAGCTTCGTTAGCCATACTTACATCAGGGCCGCCGTATGGAATCATAGTAATTTTTTTTCGCGCTACACGAGTCGCTAAGTGATCCTCTATTTTTGGGTGATCTGCTACCAAATGGTTTCCAAACCAGCAACCAAAACGTTCGTTTAACCAAAACCACGTTTTTGCAACAAAGCCCCATTTTTGGCGTTTCCATTCAATGCCGTCCATATTAATTACATTAGTAATTCCATATAGACGCTGAATAATATTAAAACACGCAGTATTGTAGCCCAGTGTTAAATGCAAGCCCTTATTTTTGCGCGCATGCCATACCGATTTTAAGTCAAAAATAATAGTGCCTAATGGCCCTTCATTTTTTACAGGTATATGAATACGCTTAACACCTTGCCATTGGCTTTCGTACATTTCACCTTCACCGTCTTCTTGACAGTACACAGTGACCTGCCAGCCATTTTTAAATAAAAAAGGGCATAAATATTCAGCAAAGGTTTCAAAGCCTCCATGACCAGCAGGAACACCACGTATACCTAAAACAACTAATTCTTTATTACTCATAGCCTAGTAACTTCATAATCCGGTTAAATTCTTCACTAATTTCAATAGGTAAAACTATTGGACTTTTTTTCTTCGGTGATTTTAAAACTTCACTACAATAATCATTAAAGTTAGTATCAGGTGATAAATCACAAAACTTCAAAATCTCATCTCTAAAACTACTGTCAGTAACAAATTGCTCATATTTTACAGCATAAACATCGCTATTTTGTGATAACGAAAGACCTTGCTTCATAGTTAAAATCCACTCAACCGCAGCCATAGCAACATGATCAGTGTAATTTTTTATCGTACCGTAATTATCCTTTAGCTCAGGGTCTTGCAATAAAACTTGATCGCACAGAGCTATCCATTTTCTATTATTTACTCCCCACCAGTCATGCGTATTTCCATTGTCAGCAACCCCTAAACGCTCCGACCAATGTTTTATAGAATGGCAAGTATCCCACCCATTTCTAAATAGAAATAAAAATTTAGCGTCAGGAAAAATCTCTTTAACAAACGGCACTCTAAAAATAAGTTCAGGGTACTTATCCACCACTCTATTACTCAATGTAAACCTTAAATAACTTCCAAAAATTTTATGGGCGTTTACTTTTAAAGTATTATTAGCGTCTTGCTCAGTTAAAAAGTAGCGGCCAACCTTATTTTGATAGCTGCCAATTAAGTCTTCATCGTTATAAAGGTGGCTCCATAATGCTTTCGGCTCATTTAAAAACCCCACATCTTTATGAATCCCTAAAGTGACACCTAAAATAGTCGTTCCGCTCCTACCTGTACCTAAAATAAAAACGGGCTTTTCAACCTTTTTCGCAAAGGGTAAAAGTTCTTGCAAACGGTATAAAGCAAAAACAAGTGGATTTATCCATCTACCTTTTGTTGTTAAGGGTCTGCCTTCGTAGAGTAAATAAGACAAATATCGTGTAAATGTTTTTAACTTAGTGCGCTTAGTAAAGCGACTATCAACCTGTGCAACCATTATAAATTAACCATCCAATTAAACTGCTTTTGAATACCTGCTTCAATAGTTGTCGTAGGTTTCCAGTTAAGCTTCTTTCTTGCTAACGTTGAATCAAGAATAATCTCATCAATATCAAAATCACGTTTTGGTAAAAAATTACATTCAAAGCGATGTAACGTAATATCTTCAATACACTTTTTTATATTACTTACACTGTAGCCAGCATCGTAGCTAATATTGTATATTCCAGTTACACCTTGTATTACAGATTTATAAATAGCTTCTATTAAATCATCTATGTATATGTAGTCTCTAATAGCATTGCCATTATCAAACAAAATAATTGGCTGCTTTTTAATAGCTTTGTCTAATAAAGTAGCAATAAGCCCTTGGGAGCCTTTATTATACTGCCTTGGGCCAAAAGGGTTAGAGGGCCGTATTATTGTTAAGTCTATTTTTAATTGTGTACACAATATGCTTAGGTAGTTTTCAACAGCTACTTTTGTTGCTCCATAGACAGAAACGGGTTTTAGCTCTGTTTTTTCGCTCACAGGCAAATGTAGTGGGTTTCCATAAACAGTCCCGCCGGAAGAAATATAAACAAGTTTCTTCACATTTTTTCGTGCCATGGCTTGCACTAAAAAAATAGTGGGTAATAAATTAGCCTCAATATCAAACCTGGGATCGGCAGCGGCAATAGCGGGAGTTGAAGAACTTACAGAATGAATAACACAATCATGACCAATAAGTGCAGCTTCTAATGCTTCTTTATTATTAAAGTCACCAACATAACTTTTAACATCAGGGTTATATAAATACTCTTTCCTTGCAAATGATGCCGCATATCCTGTTTTTTGTTTTAATAAATCAGTAAGATGAGAACCAATAAATCCATTTGCACCTAAAACTAGGCATTTCACTTTATTACACTCCGGTAGTTTTCCATAATATCTTGGTAAAAAACATTATCATTAAAATGACTCTCCACATACTCCCTTGCAGCTAGTCCCATTTCCTTACAAGCAGTTTTATCATTCCATAGCTGCTGCATTTTATTTGCTAAGTCAGTTATATCATCAGGCTCAAAAAGTAGTCCCCTATCACTTCCTACTAATTCGGGGATCCCGCCCCTGCGCGAGCCAACAACCGGCTTCCCATAAGCAAAAGCCTGAAATATAACGTAAGGAAAGTTTTCGTGCCATAAAGAAGGCACAACGACAAAGCGAGCATTACTTAATACTGTATTTAAAGCCTCTCCCCACATAGGTCCTAAAAATTCTATATTTACACTGTGTTGCTGCTTTGCTAAATGCTGTAACTCTTGTAACTGCGGGCCGTCACCTATTATTTTTATAGGTAAGTTAACCTCAGCAGCTGCCTTTACTATTCTGTCTACGCCTTTCTCGTCAATAATACGGCCAAAATAAAGAGCGTAATCACCAGTGTAATTAGGTGTATATTCTTCAGGCTTAAATGGGTTTTTTAGCACGCCATAATTTATATTTTTATTAGCCCAAAACTCCTTGGTTTTGTTGAGCATAAACTCACTAGCAAATAAATACTTGTCTACTAAATTGTCGTATACTTTTTTGTGCTCATGTACATAAGCTTCAATAGCCGATGCAGCACTGAACGATAAAGACCCTTTACAGCATCGTTTTTTTATAGCGTTATAAAACTTGCCGCCCTTGCATAACTCACAATTTTTTTTGCCATCATAAATTTTATAATTTGGGCAAATATGTTTGTAATCGTTACACGACATTACAACTGGAATATTACGCTCTTTTGCTGCTTCTAAAATAGATGGAGTAAGGTGTACATGAATAGCAAAGGCATGAACAATATCTGGTTTAAAGTCGTCTAAAAGCTTCGCAAATGCCTTTTTTTTATCTTTTGAGTAAAACGTGCTTGGTAACGCTTTTAGCTTATCTAAAAGCCCGCCACTATAATTTGGCGCGGGCACAAAGTGCGCAACATCCCCTGTGTTAATGTTATTTTCATCAGCAGTTGAAAAGAAAGCGACCTCGTGACCATACTTTTTCAGTACACGTGCCACTTCGAAGTAAAAAACTTCTGCCCCACCAGTTAGATGGTGGAATTTATGAACTAATAAGATCTTCATATTTTATTTTTACTTAAATTAAAGAACAAAGTTAAAAACATTAAAATACCAATAGAAAACCCTGCTAAAAACAGGGAGTTGTAACATAAACAAATTAATAATGTAGGTTCTACATAAGAATTATTGATCCTACCTTTTACCCAAACTCGCTTTAAAATCAGGATAAAGCCAACTAATCCAACCGCTCCATATTGTGTCAATATTGATAACCAGTTATTATCTTGAAAAACACCTAAAGGTATTGAAAACCCGGCATAATACATAATTTTGTTATGCTCGCTCGACTCTGAAAAAGCTAAACCTAATCCCCAACTACCAGCACCACTACCTAAAATAGGACTTTCAAGAAACTTTAAAATAGAAGCATATATATAGGCCCCACGCCCAACATCAAGAACAGTAGTGTAATATTGCTGAGAAAAAACCTCTTTTATTGATTTAGGAAGATACTCCGTATCAATAAAAAACAAAGGTAGTATAATCAAAGGCGCAATTAGAATAATTAATAATTTATAATCCTTTCGACTCAAATAGAAAGTAAATAAAACCATAAAAACAAAAGCACTACGTGACTCAGATATCAAAATCAGGAAAAAGCAAGAAGATAGGACTAGAACGTTTTTAAAATTGGTATCAAATACCTTATATTTACTAAAAATAATAAAGCAGAACAATGAAAAATAGCCCAATGTATTTTTTGATATAAAACTCCCGAAAACTCCTCCACCAATAAGATTTTCTCTATAGTAGTCATGGGCATTAATAAAGGCTATTTGTATAATTAGTGACTTTAATCCAAGAATATTAAAAAACTGCAAAATAGAAAATATAAGCTGGAAAAGAAACATTACAAATAAAAGCTTGGAGCATTTTATAAAATCCACATGCCTACAAAAGACCAAAAGATAAGTGCAGAAAAGAAAATATTTACCCTCGTAAAGAACAGTTTTCACGCTATCAAATAAATTAAAACCATATCCCAAAGATAATAAAATACAAAAAGAAATATAAAATAAGACCCAAAAATAAAAATAATCCAATTTAAAGTTAAAATTAGATAAGTAACCTGAAACACCTATAAGGAAAAGACTAACTATATAGAACGTGACCAAAAGCGAAAATTGAGGATAAATAACAGAAATTAGTGGCTCAAATGAAAAAAGAAATACTCCAAAAGAAAACGTTAATTCGGGTTTAAAAAGCGTTTTCATTTCAAAACTCTTTTAATTTTAAATTTTAGAAATAGTTCTACGAGCTCTTTTTTAATAAAAAACTTAAATCTCAGAGATTTGCCCCCCCCAACACGCATTAACAAACTAAAAAATGAGATTAAACTCACATTTTTACTCAGCTCTTTATTCCTAAGAATTTTAAATGACTCCCAATCACTTTGCTCAAGACTGATGCCTGTGTTTTTCATTGCATTTTCTATTATTTGACAAGCATTATTTTGCATATCCTCTCTTCTAGTTGAGCTAACACTCGAATTATGCATTCTGTAGTACATCAACTTTTCTTTTAAGTTTGTAATGCGAAAGTCATTGTCTAAAAGCCTATGCCAGAGCCCAAAATCTTCACAGTATAACTGAGCCTCATCATAATATAAAAATGGCCTAATTTTATCAGAAACTTTAATCATGACACTCGGGTGTAAAACGGGCACTCTAACAAAGCTTTTAGCTTTCACAGCTAGAGGTGCAACTGGAAATGAGATAGAACCAACCCTCTTACCTGAACTGTCAATAAGAAAAGCATTACAACCCAAAACATCTATGTTTTCATGAGAGTTCATATAGTTAATTTGCATTTCAAGCTTACTAGGAGCGAGAATATCATCATGATCCATCCTAACAAGGTATTTGGCACGAGATAAAGAAATCCCTAAATTTAAAGTAGCGATAAGGCCTTCATTGTCTTTATTTATGACTTGAATTCTAGCATCAGTATTTTTAAGTTGCTCTAGTATTAATTTGGTCTTATCTGTAGAACCATCGTTAATTACTAACAAATTAAAGTTACTATAAGTCTGATTTAAAATACTCTCTATAGATTCAATAATGTAAGCTTCACCATTGTAAACAGGTAATATAATATCAATACTATCTTTCATAACCGAACAACTCAAAGTCCTCTTTATAGTAATCATAAAGCTTTTCTTTATTTTTATTAGTCAAAACTTCATTTCTATTCACACTTCGGTTCACTTTTGTAAAATCACCTGAAAATGATATCGATATCATATTTTTCAGAGTGGTAATGTCATCATCTATTTTTTCGAATCTGCCAACAAAATCCATTTCAACTTTTCCATTTACAGTTAAAAAATGACTCTGGGGAACAAAGTGTATCCAATTTCTTATCTCTTTCTTCGCAAAGAAGTCATCAATAAATTGATTTATTGAAACGAAGCTGGCTTGATGCTCAAGATAAAAAGTTTTATCAAATGTATTTCCTCCACCAGCACTCAAATAATTATATGCTGAAACGAATCTAGTGTAAGGGTTCCGAACGAATGTGAATTTAAAATACTCATTATACTTTTGATTATCTAGAAATTTATAGTCCGCTGCATAAAAGTGCCCTACTTGTTTTCCAAAGAATATGTCTTTAGAAATTGATGAACCTGCAGCCTTTGGTATATGAACAAATATAGCTTTTCTTTCATCAACCTCACGAAGAAATGGAGTCCTCAACCCCCTTTTCACATCTAACCAAAGAATTAATTTTTGTGGCAAGACGTTACGATATATTTTTTTCAAGATACTCATAGAATTGGTTTTGCATTCCATTCAGGGTAATAGTCACAAACATATTTATTCAAGGCAATTTCAGCCTCGGTATATTTGCGGGCTGCTGGCTGCGGGTTGCGTGCTTCAAGCATGGTATTAGTAATCATACCCGCACCTACAGTTACATTAGTTAGACGGTCAATTATAATAAACGAGCCTGTGCCTACCACGTTTTTGTAAGTGTCGATCACTACTGGGCTTGCGGTTTCTATTGTACAGTTTGCAATTTCGTTTAATTGCAGCTCGCTTGCTTGCAGCTCATTGAGGGTATTTACATCAATACGGTGGTTTATCGCACTGATTGTACCAAATGTGTTTTTAGTGCCAATTTTTAGCTCGTATTCTTTACCTGGTTGCATAGCAGCGTCAGCCATCCATACAATATTGGCAGCAAAACTTGTTGTGCTGGTAGGTTGTTGCGCTTTGTTACTTGTAGTACGGGTAATTACATCGCCACGGCTTATGTCTATTTCATCAGCAAGTGTAAGTGTAATCGCTTGGCCAGCAAACGCCATTGGCAAGTCGCCGTCGGCCGTTACTATGCGCTCAACACTCGATGTTTTACCTGAAGGGTAAGCTGTTACTTTGTCGCCTACATTAATAACACCACTGGCTATAGTGCCGCAAAAGCCGCGGAAATCTAAATTAGGGCGGTTTACGTACTGCACAGGTAAGCGGAAAGTATCTAGGTTTTTATCATCGCTTATGGTTACTGTGTCTAACAGTTGCATAAGTGTGGCACCTGGGTACCAGCTAAGGTTTTCACCTTTGTCTACCACGTTGTCGCCATTAAGCGCCGATATTGGCACAAACCGCACGTCTGGTATGTCTAGTTGCTCAGCAAATGCTTTGTAGTCGGCTTTAATTTGGCGGTAAACGTCTTGGCTGTAATCAACTAAGTCCATTTTATTAATGGCGACTATTACATGTTTAAGGCCAAGGAGTGATGCAATATAGCTGTGGCGTTTAGTTTGTGTTTGTACGCCTTTACGGGCATCAATCATCACAATAGCAAGGTCGCAGTTAGATGCACCGGTTGCCATATTACGTGTATATTGCTCGTGCCCTGGGCAGTCTGCAATTATAAATTTACGCTTTTCGGTTGCAAAGTAACGGTATGCTACATCTATTGTTATGCCTTGCTCGCGCTCAGATTGTAAGCCATCAACTAATAAAGCTAGGTCAAACTCGCCACTGGTGGTATTAAACTTTTTAGAGTCACTTTTAATAGCGGCCATGTGATCTTCAAAAATTAATTTTGAGTCGTGCAGTAAGCGGCCAATTAAGGTTGATTTACCATCATCTACGTTACCGCAGGTTAAAAAGCGCAGTAAGTCTTTATTTTCGTGTTGTTTTAAGTAACCTTCAATATCGGTTTCGAGTAGGTTAGCTTGTGTTTGTTCGGTCATGATAATCCTATTTAGCTTTAAGCTTTAAGCTGTAAGTTGTAAGTAAAAACAGCAGCTATATAAGTTTGTTTTTAAGGCTATTGAGCATGGCAGATAGCTCTCTGGTTTCAACAAGCCATTCTTGTGCCTGTTGCTTTGGGAGATAGCCGATATCAATGCCTATATAAATTTGTGTTCTTGCTTCTGATAATGACGATCGTGCAATATCCAAAAAGCGTTTCTTTTCTTTAACACTTTCTCGTGTCATTCCCTCCGCAATGTTACTGGGCACGGAAAGTCCTGAGCGTGTCAGTTGATCTCTAAAGCCAAAGTCTTTTAATGATGCCGTTACCTTATATATCTCTGCAGAAAGTCGAGCTGAACGTTTCCATACGTCCAAATTTTCAAAATTCATGAAAATTCATTTTAAAGAAGTTATTAATTCTGAGCTTTGAGAGCTATATTACGACGTCTGTTACTTATGACTTACAGCTTACGGCTTCAGGCTCCTAGCCTTCGGCTAGAAGTACCCTTCCATTTTCTTTTTCTCCATTGAGCCGGATGAATCGTGGTCAATTACACGGCCTTGGCGCTCAGAGGTTTTTGTCAGCAGCATTTCTTGAATAATTTCGGGTAATGTTGTGGCATGTGACTCAACAGCACCTGTTAATGGGTAACAACCTAGCGTTCTAAAGCGTACCATTTTTTGCATGGGTACTTCGCCATCGTTAAGTGGCATGCGTTCGTCATCTACCATTATTAATGTACCGTCGCGCTCTACTACTGGGCGTTCTGCTGCTAGGTATAGTGGTACAATGTCGATGTTTTCTAGGTATATGTATTGCCAAATGTCGAGTTCGGTCCAGTTACTTAGCGGAAATACACGAATGCTTTCGCCCTTTTCTACTTTACCGTTAAAGGTGTTCCACAACTCTGGACGTTGGTTTTTTGGGTCCCAGCGGTGGTTTTTATCGCGGAACGAGTAAACACGTTCTTTTGCGCGTGATTTTTCTTCATCGCGGCGCGCGCCGCCAAAGGCTGCGTCAAACTTGTATTTGTTAAGCGCTTGCTTTAGGCCTTGGGTTTTCATTATATCGGTATGCTTTGCACTACCGTGGGTAAATGGCCCTACGCCTGCGTCAATCCCTTCTTGGTTTTTATGTACAATTAGGTCAAAACCCAGCTTTTTAGCCATTTGGTCTCTAAACTCAATCATTTCTTTAAACTTCCATGTGGTATCTACATGCATTAAAGGAAATGGTGGTTTTGCCGGAAAAAACGCTTTCATTGTTAAGTGCAGCATTACTGCTGAGTCTTTACCTACTGAGTAAAGCATGACTGGGTTATCGAACTCAGCCGCTACTTCACGAATAATGTGAATAGACTCAGCCTCTAGTTGCTTAAGATGGGTCATCCTAGCTTGTGAGATTTCCATTTGTTTCTCCAGGGTATTAAGTTTTAAGCTGTTAGTTATGAACTACGGGACACTAGCGACAAGCATCGAGCTGCTAGGCTCAGGCTGCGAGAATCGTAGCCCGTAGCCAATATTCATCTATTTATCTGATTTATATTCGTAGTTGTAGTAACCATAGTACCCGTAGGCATTACTGGCTTTTTTAACTACGCCATTAAATACTAGGCCTTTTACATCTATGCCGTTTTGTTCAAAGCGATTTCGCGTTAGCTCTATTTCGCGAACATGGTTTTGGCCAAAGCGTGCTACTAATAATGTGGTACCACAATGCGCGCTTACTATAGCTGGGTCGGTTACGGCTAATATTGGCGGGGTATCTATAATTACTAGGTCGTAGGCTTCGCTAATTTGTTCAATAAATTGACTAAAGTTGCTATGCATTAACAGCTCTGACGGATTAGGTGGTATTTGCCCGCGCGTGATTACATTTAAGTTTTCAACTTTGCTTGCTTTTGTTATTTGCGCTAAGTTTAAACGGCCCGATAGGTAATCACTTAGGCCGTCGTCCCACTTTAAACCAAACTGTGTTTGTAAGTAGCCTTTACGCATATCGGCATCAACTATAAGTACTTTTTTACCACTTTGCGCCAATACTGTGGCCAAGTTTACTGATATAAACGATTTACCTACACCTGGGCTTGGGCCCGATATCGCTATTATATTATTTTTTGATTCGATCATCGCAAAATGTAGGCTGGTACGTAAGCTACGTAATGCCTCTATGGCTAGGTCTGCAGGGTTATCTACTGCGAGTATTGATTTGGCTTTTCCTGCTTTTGTTTTTTTAGACTTAGCTCCAAACCCTACCAATTTATCTTGGTGATCTGAGTGTGGCACACTTGCATATACGTTTATACCTAGGGCTTCTATTTCGCTTGGATCTTCAACGCCTTTGTGCATAGCTTTTTGTATAAGCACTATAGCAACCGCTAAAAAGCCCCCTAGTAACGTTGCAACTACTGCAATTAAAGCTTTTTTAGGTTTTACGGGTTCGGTTGTATCTACCGCTGCAACATCAACAACACGTACGTTACCTACGGTGCCAGCACGCACTATGTCTAGCTCTTGTGTTTTACTAAGTAGTAGCATGTAAATTTCGTTACCTACTTCTACATCTCGTGTTAAACGCAATAGCTCTTGTTGGGTTTCGGGTAGGTTACTTACTTCAGCAGTTAGCTGCGCTTTTTCTGCTTGTATTGATTCTATTTGCTTAATTACACCTTGGTATGCTGGGTGTTCGCGCTTAAATTTACGGCTAAGTTCTAGGCGCTTTAGGTCAAGCTCTTGCAGGGTTGTGTCTAGCTCTACAATTTGTTCAAGAATTGCTTGTGTTTCTAGTGTAATGTTTACCGACTGTCGCTTTTTTTGGTAGTCGTTAAAACGCTGCTCTGAGCCTTCTAGCTGCTTTTTAACCTCTGGCAGTTGTACCTCTAAAAAATCGAGCGACTTTTTAGCCTCTGCGCTGTTGCGCTCTACGTTTCGGCGTACGTAAATATCGGCTACTTTATCAAGCACTTTTTCAGCGTGCGATGCATTTTTATGCTCGTAAGCAAGAGTAATAATGCCTGAATCTTTTCCTTTTTCGCTGGCCGATATTTCTTGCTGTAGTTCAACTACTGTGCGGTAACGGTTGTTTTTTACTAAGGTAAACACCGTACCAGGGCGTGCATTTAAAGCACGAACTGTAAGGGCATAAAAGCCTGCGGCTTCGTCTTTACCTACTGTGCCGTTTAGTACTGCATCGCCATCTGGGTTTAATAATTCGTACTGATTGTTTTGTTTTATGTGTAATTCAAACTCTTTGCCTTCAAATGCTTGGGGCACTATAAACCTAAATACGTTTATAGATTCACCGCCCCATGCATAGCTACTTGCACCTAGGAGTGGGTCGGCTACATCGTTTGGTTTGTTGGCTACAAATCCTCTGTAAAACTTGCCACCAATAATAGGAAATAATTTAGGCTCGGCTATTATATCAAGTTTAAGCGCGTCAACCGCCTCGCCAATTACACTGCGCGATTTTAATAGCTCTATTTCGGTTACGGCCTCACTTGAGCTCTCAAACATACCTGCCATGTCATCTAAGCCAGGTACTGAGGGGCTACTTTCTTCTACTTGTATGAGCGCTGTGGCTTTGTAAATGGGTGTACTAAATACAGCTACAGCCACCCCTATTATTGCAAATAATACAGTTACTAAAACTATAAAGTATTTACGGTCGAGTAATGTGCCAAATAACGCAAGGAGATCTATTTCTTGTTCGGTTGATTTATTTTGATTATTGGTTGGAGCTGAAGGCTGAGGGGTCATTTACTTTGCCAATCCTTATAAATACTTTTGCCAAGCGCTACAAGCGCTATCGATTAATGCGTATACGTGCTCAAAAGCCTCTTGGCTTTGGCGGTAAGGGTCTGGTATTTCGGCGTTGTTGATCCATTTACCTAATAAAAATGTTTTACCGCGCGCTTCGGGGTAGCGTGCGTGTAAATCATTTAAATGTCGTTCTTCCATAACTAATATTACGCTATTTTGCGCAACGAGTGCCGATGTAAGCTGGCGACCTTGATGGGTATCCATATTTACACCATGAACTTGGGCAATTTTTTTTGCCATTGCATCTGCTGGCTTACCTTCAAGCGCTGTTAACCCCGCAGACGACACTTTTATATTTTTACCTTCCAGCTTTTGCTTTAATACATACTCGCCGGTTGGGCTGCGGCAAATATTGCCGGCACACACAACTAAAACAGAATCAAACATTATAGCTGCCTTAGTTGTTTATATCGTTTAAGTTATCAACGGTAGCTACCGACGGTAATAGTAAACTTATTACGCGGTTCCAACGGGCCAATGGGGCTGATGTTACATATACTATATCGTGCGGCTGCAGTTCAAACTGCTCGGCCAATACAAGTGCTGCAATGTTTTTTGCATGAAGCTGGTATACGTTTGCAAGCACACCTGTTTGCTCTAAATTACTTTTACGTAAAACGAATACGCCGTTTGCATCTGCTGTATTTTCATTTAAGCCGCCCGTGTCGCTTAATGCTTGTGCTAGGTTTAAGCCATAACGGTTAAGCGTAACCGACCCTGCTCGTTTTACATCACCTAATACAAATACTTTTTGTTGATCGTTTCGACTAACGTGCACTATATCGCCATGTTGTAGTAAGCGATTTTGCGAAATATCACCATGAGCATAAAAATCATCAAGCTCTATTACTTCTGTTTTGTCGCCACGGGTAAACGTTACTGTACGCCAATCGGCTGATTCGGTTAGGCCGCCAGCTTGATTTAGTGCATCTATCAAAGTAAGTGGTGTACTAGTGACAGGGTAAACACCTGGTTTATTTACTTCGCCAGTAACATACGCTTTTTGGCTTCTAAAACCGACTACTTTAACATCTATTTGTGGGTCTTCAATTACTCTACTAAGGCGTTTTACTAGCTGTTCACGCACTTCACTTATGGTGTGTCCTGCAGCTGGAATGTTTGGTGCGTATGCGTATGTAATGGTGCCGTCTTCTTGAACTCTAAAACCGTCAAACTCTGCGGTGCGCTGCGTACCTGCTGGTATGGTTAACTCTGGGTGATCCCATACACCTATTGTAAGTACGTCTCCTACACCTAGTTTGTATTGGTAATTGCTTACGTTTAAACCCGCGGTATTCGATATTGGCTTTGCGGCCACACGTGCTTGTTTTTGTTGTTTAATTAGTGACGAGTCAATTATTTGAATGTTTACTTTTTCTAGGTCTTGCTCAAGGTTTTGAGTTTGCTCGCCAGATTCTATGCCTTCAAAATGGCTACCTGGTACTATGGTGCAACCGGTAACTGATAGTATTGCGAGTGAAGTGATGAGTGATTTACAGCTTAACGCCATCGTAGAATCCCAAAATTATTTTAAATATTGCACTTGCCCACCAACCTTGGTGAGTACTTGTATTTTATCGGCTAATTAAAGCATGAGCTTACTTTGCACGCAAGCCGAAACACGCTTTTGCGCTTTGGCATTCCCTTAAATAAGTATTTATGCTTACTCAGTGTTTTATAAAATATAGACAGCAAACAGTGGCTGATTTACTTTATGAGTTATTAGCATTCACGCTGGCAAACTACGCGTCTACGAATAGCCACTCGGGCACGCTTCTCGTTCCAGTTCGTCGCAGAGCTCCTCTCGCTCCAGCTTGAAAGCAAGACCATTTGCTTATCTAGCCCTTCGGGCACGCTTCACGTTCCAGTTCGTCGCAGAGCTCCTCTCGCTCCAGCTTGAAAGCAAAACTATTTGCTTATCTAGCCCTTCGGGCACGCTTCCGCCCCTAGGTTGCAGTTCCTACTTACTGATAAAAGCTAAATTTTGATGAGCGGGGTAATAATTTAATACTTGCCACTAAGGAGTTTATTTAAAATCATTGTTGTCTATGCTTATTTCTACTTCTTTGTTAAGCAATTTAATTAACAAAATGCTTCGGATATCTCCATCAGGTTCTTTATATATGGCATCTATATTGTTAAACGAGTTGTTATTTACGTTTACCCTATCACCTGATTTTGGCAGTTCGGATTTAGTAGTGTACAAACGTTCACACTTTAGTTGTTCTATTATTTGTATTGGTACAATTTGGTATTTGGCACCATATGCAACAAAACTTGCTATTCCGCGTGTGTTTTTTACAGCAGAAAAGTTACCGTTTTTTGAATCAAGGAACACAAATAAATAATTTGGAAATAAAGCAGATTTTTTGATGGTCTTACGACCTTTGACCAGCCTTTCGGTAGTCAATTGGGGGTAAAATGCTTCAATCCCTTGATTATTTAAGTTGGTTTTTGCCCGCTCTTCCTGACGAGGTTTACACACTACTAAGTACCAACTTTCCATAGCAATCCTACATAACAAAATTGCAATTAACACAAGATTAAACTAAATCAGGTGAGCATTATAGCTAATACTAAACACCTATGTAAACTGGCAATTAAAATAAATAATGCCAAACTTATGCTTTGAGTACTAAGTTTATCACTAAAAATAAACTTAACCAATTATGCAACAGTCACTTAACATTGGTAACGTTTAAAATTTATTTTGTTAAATATTTTTACATATATTATTTTAAATTTGATGGGTTAACTTATTTTTGGAAAAACATTGTAAAACAGCTATTTTTACCACTTTTATTTTAACTAAATTTTAACACAAGGAGAGTGTATGCATTTATTTCACCACGGGGCTGTAAACGGTGTTACAGGCTCATGCCATGAGCTTTTAATTAATGAGCAAACAAGTGTACTTGTTGATTGCGGATTATTTCAAGGAGAGGACTCAAAAGAAGACTTAGCAATAGAATTTGATATTAGCCATGTTACTGCGCTTATTGTTACGCATTGCCATATTGATCATGTTGGCCGAATTCCCTATTTATTTGCCGCCGGCTTTAAAGGGCCAATATTTACCTCGCAAGCTTCAGCCAGTTTGTTGCCGCTAGTAATAGAAGATGCGCTAAAAGTGGGCGTAACACGCGACTCTAGAATTATAAATGCCTGCTTAAACCTACTAAAGCGACGCATTGTACCCGTTGATTTTAAAACATGGTTTAACTTGCGATGCAATGGACAGCAAAGTGCTAAAGCGCGATTTCAGCGAGCCGGGCATATTTTAGGTTCAGCCTATGTTGAAATTGACATTAAAACTCATAAGCAAAGTACTAAACCAAATAGCACTCACCGCGTTGTATTTTCGGGTGATTTAGGCGCTCCATACACGTCATTACTCCCCTCGCCTAAAGCGCCTTATAAAGCCGATACTTTAGTGATTGAATCTACTTATGGTGATAAAAATCATCAAGGGCGTAAACAGCGTACCCAAACACTTAAAAAAATAATAGAGCGTGCGGTTGCAGATAATGGAGTGGTGCTAGTGCCTGCATTTAGTATTGGCCGAACCCAAGAACTTCTATACGAACTAGAACAACTTATACATAGCTCTGCCAAGCATTCACAATGGCGAGATATACACGTAATACTCGACTCTCCCATGGCAGCAAACTTTACTGCTCAATATAGAAAGTTTAAACACTTATGGGATAACGAAGCAAAACAGAAAGTAGCCAAAGGCCGTCACCCACTTGATTTTAAAAACCTAACCACGGTTGATTCGCATAAAGAACATATGGCCATTATTAATTACTTAAGTACGCGCCAAACGCCTGCTATTATTTTAGCCGCCAGCGGTATGTGTACCGGAGGCCGAATAGTTAACTACCTAGAACGATTTTTAGGTGATGCAACCACCGATGTTTTATTTGTGGGCTACCAAGGGAGAGGCACGCTAGGCCGAGACATTCAACAATACGGCCCACGTAATGGTTATGTATTTATAAACAATACACGCGTTACCATTAATGCCAAAGTACATACCATTAGCGGTTATAGTGCACATGCCGATCAAAACGGATTAATTAAGTTTGTAACGGGTATGCGTAAAAAGCCAAGCCATATAAAAATTGTGCATGGCGATGATGATGCAAAAGCTGCATTGGCAAATAAGTATAAAGAGGTGTTGGGTGAGAGTGTTAAAATTGAAATAGGAAGTTAGCTTTAACGCGCCAGCAAGCAAGGCGCCTACGTGGCGTTAAAGCCTAATATTAGAGGTTTGAGGTACCTTTGTAGGCGTGAAGCTTGCTCACGCGAATAGTTAAATATACACGCTTTTAACGCGCCAGCAAGCATGGCGCCTACATGGTGTTAAACCTTAATATTAGAGGTTTGGAATACCTTTGTAGGCGTGAAGCTTGCTCACGCAAATGGTTAAATATAAACGCTTTTAACGCGCCAGCAAGCAAGGCGCCTACATGGTGTAAACCTTTACATTAGAGGCTTGGGATACTCTTGTAGGCGTGAAGCTTGCTCACGCGGATGGTAAAGATTTAAAACACTAACTATCGTTTATTATAAACGCTACTCAAGAACTACTTATATTAGGCAAAACAGTCACATTTGATTGGCTAGTTTGTTTTTCTTTCCAATTAAGATCGCAAATACCATCCGTAGGTGAAAACGCTGTGGGCGCTTGTAAAAGTAGCTTACGAATTTGAGGATGGTCAGACTCGTCACATGCAACTTTTAGATTAGCTAAAAAAGTATCTAATTCAGCCCATGGCATTTTTATTTCGTGAGCACTTAGAATTCTAGGATGATCAGTCCCAGTAACATTATCGCCAATCAATAACTCTTCGTATAACTTTTCACCTGGGCGTAAACCAGTACATTTAATTTCTATATCGCCATTTGGTCGTTTTTCATGCTTAACTTCAAGCCCTGACAAGTGCACCATTTTTGTTGCAAGGTCTTTAATTTTTACAGGCTCCCCCATATCAAGCACAAATACATCGCCACCGACCCCCATTGCACCAGCTTGAATAACAAGCTGAGCGGCTTCTGGTATTGTCATAAAGTAACGCGTTATATCTTGATGGGTTAATGTTATTGGGCCACCTGCTTTTATTTGCTTTCTAAAAAGCGGCACAACCGAACCCGATGATCCTAAAACATTACCAAATCTAACCATGGTAAAGCGCGTGGTGCTTTGCACCTCTGAAAGGCCTTGCAGTACAAGTTCGGCCATACGCTTGGTTGTTCCCATTATATTTGTTGGGCGAACAGCCTTATCGGTAGACACTAAAACAAATGTTTCTACATTAGTAAATATGGCTGCGGTTGCTACATTATAAGTTCCGTAAACATTGTTGCGAACACCTTCAACTACGTTATGTTCTACTAGTGGAACATGCTTGTAAGCTGCGGCATGGTATACAGTTTGAATACTAAAAGTTGAAAATGTTGATTCAAGTAATTTTTTATTTTGAATGGAGCCAAGTATTGGTAACACTTCAATATTCAGATTATTTGCAGAGCAATATTCTGAAAGCTCTTTTTCAATAGCGTATAAAGCAAACTCTGAAAGCTCAAACAACACAATTTTTGTTGGAGTATTTTTTATTATTTGCCTACACAGCTCTGACCCTATTGAACCACCTGCGCCAGTCACCATAACGGCTTTATTGGTAATATTTGATGACATTAAATCTTGTCTTGGTTTAACTGATTCTCTGCCAAGTAGGTCATCGATTTCTACATCCTTAATTGCATCAACACTTGTAGTGCCCGACACTATATCGGCCATTCCAGGTATGGTCATCACCTGTAACTTGTACTTTTCAATTGCGTTAAGTATTTCTTTACGGCGGCTTCTTGATGTGCTTGGCAGGGCAAGTAAAATCTTCTTAGCACATTTTTGCTTTGCAACTTCTGCTATTTGTGTAGATGAGTACACGCATACTCCCTGTATTACAGATAAATGCTTTTTAGAGTCATCATCGATAAATGCAACAGGTGAATATTCAGGCCCGCTAGCAAGCGCGGTAGCTAATTGCCGACCTGCAGATCCTGCACCATATATAATTACACCTTCTTTGCGACGCATGGTGATTTGCCCTACAATGGCGCGCGCTGTTAACCTTGACCCACCTACAAATAAAATACAGAAACTAGCATATATAAATGGCACAGTACGCGGAACCGCGGCACTTAAAAAGAAAGACAAAACAGTTAAATATAATGTAGATAGCACAACGCCAGCGGCAATGGCCCACATAGCTTGTGTATTCATATATCGTAGAACAGCTCTGTATAATCCTAGCTTCACAAAACTAAGTAAACTCAATGGCAACAGAGCGGCTAGTAACAACCAATTGTGTATGCTTTTTAAAACAACTACACTATCTAGCCTAAGCAAAAAAGAAAGCCAAAAAGCCACTATTATAAATACGCTGTCGATAAGGAGAGAAATAACTCTTTTTTGGGGGCGTGGTAAACTAACTAAAAACTTTAAAAACACAATACATTTCCCTGAAGCCAGCAATCATATTGCTATTCTATTGGCTACAATTTTACTACAAGATGAGCAACCAATGCACTTAATAAATAAAGACTATAGGCAATATTTTATATAGTCTTTATGTATTTAGTTATTTTTTGTAAATTTGTGTATGTTATGTTGCTATTTTACTCTATCGCCACTACCACTTCCTGTTACTGTTTGCAGTATATAAGTAAAGTAATCTTTAAGGTTTAGCGTGGCAATCATTTTTGCATCGGTTTCAGCTAACAGCTCTGGAGTAGACATATCTATTTCGCTCACTTGTGCCAAGCCAGTAATGCCAGGGCGCACATTGTATATATTTTTAGCATCACGAGCCTGAGTAAGTTCTTGCTGATTAAATAGCCCGGGACGTGGTCCAACTAAACTCATTTCACCTTTAAGTACATTCCAAAGCTGCGGTAGCTCATCTAATTTAGTTTTACGTAAAAAACCACCAAAACGAGTGATAGATGCACTGCTTGCAAGATGGCTAGCAACCGACGCTGTATCTACTGACATTGTTCTAAATTTAACTAAAGTGAAAGGTTTTTTATTACGACCAACACGCTCTTGTTTAAATAGTGGTGAGCCAGTATCGAATAAGCCAATAAGGTATAAAATCAATAAAAACGGTAAAGCAAACAATAAACCAAAAAGTGAAAATAAAAAATCGAGTACACGTATCATTTATAATTCCATATTATTAAAATAGTAGTTATTTAAAGCAACGACGAATGCCTTCTTCCAGAGTAATTGGCGGCTTCCAGTTTAATGTACTTTTAGTATGCTCAATATCAACAATTAACGAACTAGAAAATCTTTCAACGGTATCTTTTTTGCCAACTATAGAAGCTATGAGTTTTAAAAAAGATAATGGAATAGGTATCAACCAAGGCTTTTTACCTGCTGCCAACGTAAGCTTTTTCAAAAGATTTGATGTCGATATATCCTCATCATCGCTTACCAAAAATGTATGATTAACAGCATTTGGATGATCAATACATGTAACTATTAGATCAACTAAGTTATCTACAGCTACAAAGCTGCGCTGATTATTAATTGCACCCAAAGGAAGTGGTAGATTCCTCTGTGCAACATTTAAGAGTTTACCAAAGTTACCTGGAGCATTTTTACCATAAACTAGAGGAGGTCTAATTATAACGAGCTCCATATCAGTATTCTTTACTATTTTTTTTAGCGCTATTTCAGCTTCATACTTAGAAATAGCATAATTTTCAATTGGAGTAGGTTTATCGTTATATTTAAAAGGAGATGAGTTTGATACCCCATTTACTCCTATAGAACTCATAAAAATAAACTTTTTAACACCTGCAATTACGGCTTGCTTCGCTAAGTTGACTGTACCATATGTATTTACCGAGCGGAAAGCTTCCAGCGACGACGCATTACTTACCTCATGTGCTTTCCCTGCTAAGTGAATGACAACATCGGCTTCTGCAAGTAACTCACTCCAACCCTCTTTTTGATTTAAACCTGGACATAACTGAAAGTTCGGCGGCAATGGCTCTCTTGCTAACGGTATAAAATTAAGGTAGTTGTATTTAGTTAAATTTGAGCATAGAGCTTTACCAACAAAACCTTTAGCACCAGTTATAATGATTTTTTTACTAGAATTACTTGCCAATTTTTATCTCAATTTTGTTTTTCAAACAGTTCATCTACCAGGGATTTATACTTTTCAAGTGATTGTTCTTCAGAAAAGTGGTCAATCATACACTTCCGAGGGTAAATGCGATTATTAACTGTTAACCAGTTTTCGGATATTGTATCAATACTCTCGGCTAAAGTTACTGGGTTACCACTTTCACAAAACCAGCCTACATTGTGCTCATTTATTAATAGATCCAACTCAGACTCCTTATCAGCCACTAATAAAATAGGTTTGTCTGCAGCCATAGAAAAATATGCCTTGCTAGGTACACCTAAACCATACATTCCCTGCCCAAGAGTAACTAAGGCTATATCGCCACAATTTAAGCCTATATTATTATCTTTTAGCTGTAGTTCACCGTAATAGTAACTATTCCTTTTACCAACTGATGAAACAAACTTCTTCACCAAATGGTCTTCTGAACCACCACCAATGAATAAAAACCTGCTAGACTCCGATTTCACTAGCGCGATAGCAGATAATAAATTATCGATACCCTGCAAACGACCGATATTTCCAAAAAAACAAAAAACCAAATTGTTTTGCCAATTAAGCTTTTTAATTATTTGGTTTTCGTTTTTAGCCATCATCTTTATTTTATTATGATCAGCCCAATTTGGTACTACTACAATTCTTTCTTGAATTACACCTTTTTGCTGAAGCTTAACCGCCATATCTCTACCAATAGGTGTAATTATATCTGGGGTTCGATACAAAAGTGAGAATACTTTATTCACCAATTTGTACTTCAATCCTAACTGCATTACACCTGATGGAATTAAATTGTCAGGAAATATATCGTGGCATAGCATTATCCATTTGAAGGCTTTAAGCTTCTTAATTAACCCGGTAAAAAACATGCTAATTATTGGGTTAGTTCCAGTAAAAACTATATCTTCTTTACTAATATATTTAAGAATATGCCTGTTAAAAGACCAGGCATATTTCAATTGTCCAAAAACTCTTGATACTAATTTATTTTTATCAAAAGCAATATCTTTAACATAGTAAACGTTAAGCTTATGCTCGCGAAAAAAGCTTTCTGTATGCGAGTTTTTAGGACATATAACAATTAATTCATAATGTTTATTAAAAAATAATGCAATTTTCGCCCAATAAAAAGCTGTAGAATTATGATTGAGACCAATATATTCAGTAACTATAAATATTTTATTATTTTTACTCAATTTAATATTTTTTCCATACAACTCTATTTACATAGTCAGTGTAAGAATGGATTATTCTCACCACTTTATCTGCAACATTTGGCATGCTGTAATCATAAACCTGACGAAGTAAGCGTTGATCCCCTGCAGGTTGAGATTCCAATATACGTAACCCCTGCATAACTCGCTCAACCCCTAAACCGACCATCATTACTGATGCCTCTTCCATTCCTTCAGGGCGCTCATGAGCTTCTCGTAAGTTCAATGCAGGAAAGTTCATAATAGAAGATTCTTCATTGATTGTTCCACTATCAGAAAGTACAGCTTTTGCATTTTTTTGTAAGTTATTATAATCATGAAAACCTAAAGGTTTTAATAATCTAATATTTTGATGAAACTCAATGCCCTGTGCTTCTATTCTATTTCTTGTACGTGGGTGAGTAGAAATAATTACAGGCATGTCATAATGTTCAGCAAGCGTGTTAAGCGTTTCAGCTAAGTATGCTAGTTGTTTTGGGGAGTCAACGTTTTCTTCTCTGTGAGCACTGACTACAAAAAACTGACCCTTTTGCAGTTCCAGTTCATTTAGTACACTTGAATCATCAATTTGAGGCATATAGTGGTTTAATACTTCAAACATCGGGCTACCTGTTTTTATCACGCGGTCTGCGGGTACCCCCTCTGCTAACAGGTAATCTCGTGCAATAGTGCTATAAGTCAGGTTTATATCAGCAGTATGATCAACTATTTTGCGGTTAGTTTCTTCAGGTACTCGCTGATCAAAACAACGATTACCTGCTTCCATATGAAATATTGGAACTTTTCGACGCTTTGCAGGAATTGCTGAAATACATGAATTTGTGTCACCTAACACAAGCATCGCTTCTGGATTAACTTCTTCAAGTACTTGGTCAACTTTAATAATTACTTGACCAATTGTTTCTGCAGCATTTTTACCTGCAGCATTTAAAAAATAATCAGGCTTTCTTACACCTAAATCGTTAAAAAAAACTTCATTAAGTTCAAAATCATAGTTTTGACCAGTATGTACCAAAATATGTTCGCAATGCTCATCAAGCTTAGCAAGTACTCGAGATAAACGGATTATTTCTGGTCTTGTTCCTACAACAGACATTACTTTTAACTTTTTCATTTTTTTCACTTTAAACTTATTAAATTAAATAACGCACTTTATAAAGGCATAGCGACAGTATCTGGTTTCTTTCTATCGAATATTTCATTTGCCCACAGCATAACGATTAGGTCTTCTGTACCAATATTAGTTATGTCGTGAGTCCAACCTGGTATAGTTTCTACTATAGTGCGGACTTGTTCCGATGTTGTAAGTTCATACTCTTCGCCTGTGACAATGTGCTTAAACTTAAATCGAGCATCACCCTTTAATACTAAAAACTTTTCATTTTTAGTATGGTGATAGTGCCCACCGCGAGTGATACCTGGGTGCGCAGTGAAAAATGAAAACTGACCTGAATCATTTGTTTTAAGCATTTCGCTGAATGAGCCTCGCTCATCAGTATAACTTGGCACGTCATAATTAAACTGCTCAGGTTTAAAATAACTCAGGTAAGTAGAATAGAGCGCTCGTTCAAACCCAACACCTACCTTACTCGTTATTAGAGAGGTGCGACTTTGTTTATAATCATTCAATAAGCTAACAACCTTACCTACTGTAGTTTTGTAAACAGGCTCTACATAATTATACTCTTCAGACTTTGAAGGTGTATTGATTAGTAAGTTAACAAATGCATGACAAACATCATCTATGTAAACAAGATTAATGGGTGCATCAGCTTTGTGTACAGTAATTGGTAAATCGTTTATTACGTTATAGCAAAAGGTAGCCACTGCAGAATTATAATTAGGTTTACACCACTTACCAAAAACATTCGGTAGTCTATAGATGTATGCCGTGCTTCCAGTTTTTTCCCTGTAAGAAAAAATAGCGGACTCTGCACCGGCTTTACTTTTTCCATATGGATTATTTAATTCAGCCTGAATTGATGATGTAAGTAAAATTGGAGTACTTCGTTTATTATTGACTAATATATCAACTATTTTTTTTGTTAAGTCAGTATTACCCGCTTGAAACTCAGCGTCATTTTCAGGTCTATTTACACCTGCTAAATGGTATATAAAGTCAGCACTGTTTACCTTTTTATCAATACTTTCATCAGTGTCATCGCGGGTAATTGTTTCTATACTTTCAAAACCAGCCTCTTTCAAATGAATGCATAAATTTTTACCAATAAAGCCGTTAGCACCTGTTACTAAAATATTCATTACACACCTTCTGGTACTATTAATTTACCAGCTTCAATATCACGCATAAAGTCAAGTTTACGTAATAACTGCTTCATCCCTTCAACATCTAAGCGAGCTGTATTATGCGAATTGTAATCTTCGACATTAGATAAGTCTTTTTCACCTTGTTCAGTATATTGCGCATAGTTCAAATCACGATTATCAGCAGGTATACGGTAATATTCACCCTGATCTTGTGCTATGAACATTTCTTCACGGCTACATAATGCTTCAAACAGCTTTTCGCCGTGGCGAGTACCGATTACATTTACTAAATGCTCCGGTGTTTTTAACATTTCAAGCAATGCTTTAACTAACACGTCAATGGTTGCAGCAGGCGCTTTTTGTACAAAAACATCACCATTTTGGCCATTTTCGAAAGCATGTAATACTAAATCAACCGCATCGTCTAAAGTCATCATAAAGCGAGTCATGGTAGGGTCGGTAATCGTAATTGGCTCATTATTAACTACCTGGCGAATGAACAATGGAATAACCGAGCCTCGTGATGCCATAACATTACCGTAGCGAGTACAACAGATTGTAGTGTTCGTGTGCTCTAAATTTCGGCTTTTTGCAACGATCACTTTTTCCATCATCGCTTTTGAAATACCCATAGCATTAATTGGGTACACCGCTTTATCAGTACTTAAACACACTATACGCTCAACATTATTCGCTATAGCAGCTTCTAGCACATTCTCTGTACCTAATACATTTGTTTTTACGGCTTCTAGTGGGTAAAACTCACATGATGGAACTTGTTTTAATGCTGCCGCATGATAAACATAATCAACACCGCGCATAGCCATTGAAATACTTTGAGGATCACGAACATCGCCAATGTAAAACTTTAGTTTTTCATTATTAAAAGCCTTACGCATATCATCTTGTTTTTTTTCATCACGAGAGAAAATACGAATTTCTTTGATGTCTGTATTTAAAAATCGGCTGAGTACAGCGTTACCAAATGAGCCTGTACCACCTGTTATGAGTAGTGTTTTATTTTTGAACATTCTAAACTTTTAACCTCAAATAAGATAAATATAATAATTTTATAAACTTGGTTCTAATTTTAATTTTTTGTAAAAACGTAAGGCCCTTTTTAGGGCTTAAATTATTGTTATGCTGTCGATAACTTATCAATACTTTGTCATCGAAATATAAATTAGAAGAAACTACACCAAAGGCATTTAACCAATGATCATGTGAGTATACTTGTTTTGGAAAAGGCACAATAAGAGGTACTATTTTTTTTCTAAAAGCCATAGCGCATCCATAACACTTCGGCTTAAGAATTGTTAATAAAACCTTACTATAGTAATTTTTCTGATTAAAGGAGGGAGGTACATAATTGAAGGTTTTATCTAATAAATTTCCATCACTACTAATAGTCTCCATGCCATGATGTAAAATATCTACGTTAGAATTCATTTCATCATTAAAAAAATCGGATATATATTTAACTTTATCTTCATTCCAAATATCATCTTGATCACTCAAATAAATGATATCACCTCGTGCTTCATAGATTGCTTGTTCAAAATTTTTTACATAGCCAAGATTTACTGGGTTCTTTTTGACTTTGACAATAGAGTTTACTTTAGAGAAATTAACTAGAAACTCATACGTGCCATCAGTAGATTTGTCATCAAAAATTAAAACTTCATCTGTAGAAGACAACTGATTCAATATACTGTTTAATTGTTGCTCTATGTAAGCTATGCCATTATATGTGGTCATACAAACTGATATCACAAAACTATCCTCTTCTAATTAACCTCTTCACTAATAACCTTATAGTCTTGAGATACTTAATCTGCGAAAAAACTAATAAACCAACTCTACCTCTATACTCACTAAGCAATCCAGTATGCAAATATTTGTCATACTCCACTGGGTCATAAGCTGGATTAAAAGCAATACTAATAGCTTCCTCATAAACCATCGGATCATGTGTCCATGTATTTGAATGTGTCCCATCAGTTCCGAAACCTACATTTCTTATAAGGTTTCCATTTGGTATAATACAATATTGATGTTTATTCCTAAAAAGCATTTCATATGAATATGCCCATGAATTAACCTGTCGTGATGAAAGCAAACCTAGGACGCCTTGAACATATAAACGCTCCACAATACCACTCGGCGTGTTTAATAACTTAAAATTGGATTTATAAGGAAGTTCTACATCTAACCCTAATATTCGATCAGACCAAGATGCCCAGCCCCAACAAAAAAAGCGAGAACAAAACGAATAATCTTGATGCATATCTAAATCGAAGTGTTTTCTACCAGATATAGTGGCAACTCTCAAATCACTTCTATAGTTATTTAGCATATTGCGACAATAACTAAAAAAGCGCTTATTTGGTACACAATCGTCTTCTAGTACAATACCTGCGTCTACCTCAGAAAAAAACCATTGTACTGCAGTATGAACTGCTCTTTTACAGCCCAGATTCTCTTTTTGGTACAAGGTCTTAACTTCACATGGCCAGTCAATAAAAGATTCAACTTTACTTCTTATTGCATCGACATCGAAAGATTCAGATTCACTACGTGCACCGTCTGAGGCTAAATAGATATATTTAACTTTAATTTCTCGGAGTATATTGAAAGTATCTTGCATCCCTCCTAATCGATTGAAGGAAAGAATTAAAACAGGTACTTCGTTTTCATTTTTAAATTTAATCATCTAAATTAACAAATTTTTTAAATTGGGTAGAAACCGTTTCTTGTTTGAATAAACTAGACGCTTCTTCTAAATCAATATTTTTCGCGTCTTTCATAAGTTTTTCAATACAATGTAAGATTCTATTTTGCTCTAATGACGTACAAGTAACTCCGCAGTTATATTTCAAAACAAAACCACATACATCGGCACTTTCTGGTCCATGGTAAAAAATTGGCAAATTCATTGATAGGTATGAAGTTACTTTTCCTGGGAATGAAGTTTTAACAACTAACTCTTTTTTTAAACTAAACCAATAAGGCATATAACCAGCATCACAATCTTTTATTACATTAAGAGTTTGACTCTGAGTCAAATAACCTAAATTAATAACACCAAACTCGGGGAATTTAGTAAGTCTACCTGGCGTTCCGATAAAAACCAACTCAACCTTCTTGTTTGATACTATAAAATCAACGGATTGAAGCGCTGTCACTAATGCATCCCACTCTGCTCTGCAATATAAGGAACCCGCAAAAGCAATCCTAAACTTCTTGGCTTTCCTATCAGTCAACATAGGTAAGTTCTTACTATATTTTTCCTGATTATCAATAGCATTTCTAAGTATAAATACTTTATTAGGTTCAATATCAAATTTATTCAAAGCAAAATAGTTTCTATACATGCCTTCAGATACAACGCCCAATGACAAAGATGAATTTATAATTTTTTTATATGCTTTGCCTAGCATATTTGAGGTAAACCTTGAAACTCTGAGGTTACTACAGATATACTCTAATACATCCCACACTAATACTCTAAATTTGAATCGCCCATTAATTTTTATTATTTCTGACAATATTAAAATTATAGCTGGACTAGATAATACGAATACTACCTCTTTATACTTATCTTTTCTTATTTCAGTCAGAATTTCACGAGCATACTCCGCTGCTTTAGTTTTATAGAAAAAGTATATATTTATATCAGAAAGTATTGGCCATGAGATATTTTTGTAAAAAAAGCTATCTACACAATTCGCATCGCTAATGGCTATATTTTTATCTACATCTGAAACAAAAATTCTTTTTACATCAATCCCACTACACATATTCGATAAAAAAATCTCGCCCACGCCAATTTTATCTGGACGGGTTCCTGATACAACTAAAACTGTCATTTATAGAGTTAACCTTAGAAGCCAAGGGGAAAATTAGTAGAAGTAAAATCCAATATTCCTTTGATTGAAACAAACTACCAGAAAACATTCCATTAACAAAATAGAATATGTAGAGATAAAATACTAACTTAAGTATTTTATCTAATATTATATTAGAACTAAAATATACAGCAATTGTTATAATATTAATAAAAATAAAAACGACTAGACCTACCGCCCCTATAGACATCATAACTTCAATTAAAAAATTATGTGGATAATAATTTGTATTAATTTCCACCGCTCTATCCCCTATAAAAGGAGAATTAGAGAATTGTTCAAAGGCTGAAATGTATAATGAAAATCGTTGGTTTGCACTCTGATCTTCGCTGCCACCTACTTTACTAAACATCTCTATTAAATCAACATTGTAACCAACGAACTGAGATACTGAAGTGTAAATAATTATTATCGCAAATAAAGAAATGACCAAGTAGGTTATTTTCTTCAAGCTAAAACTACCTAAAACGAAAATAAATAATACAACAGCTAATCCTAACATTGGCCCCCTTGCTAAAGATAACAACAACCCTGTTGAACCTACGATAAAGATTAAAAGTGATAATAGCTTATGCTTACTTGGAATAAACATCTCGATAATTATTAATACTGCACTTGCTCTTCCAATTGAAATTGGGTTTAGTCTTTCAAATCCAGCCCTAATATTAGTTAGACCACCACTGCTAAAATCCAATAAAAAAAGCGAGATTATTAATACCGTTGAAATCAATAATAGCACTTTTAAACTTACCATTACTTCGAGTAGTAATTCTCTCGTTGAATTAATAGAAATTAGAATAGAGGCAAGCAAACTAAAAAGTAACCCAAAGACAAAATACTCAAGAAGATAAGAGTCATCAATGAATTTTTCTGAGTATATCGAGTCAATAAAAACCCTATAAGTAAACATTATATAAATGCATACAACTGACATTATAGCAATAAGATGTGTAAACTTTATTCTTCTATTATCAGTCTTTACTGATATAAAAAAAAGCAAAAATAAAAATATTACCTGACATATTCTTAACACTATCGTTATTGGTGATATATCTTCTGTATAACCTAAAAACTTACTGAAAGGAGAGAGTATATAAAAACCATATAATAATAAAATAATGGTTATGTATATAAGTCTTTTTTCTAAATCATTATATTTAAATAGCATTTTTAAACCTTCTCCAACTTTAATGAAGAAGGTAATTCCACAATTAAAAAGCACATAAAAAACACTATAAATGGATTTATTTCGAGCTGGAAATACAAAACTAAAATAAGCACTAAAATAGAGGTAATTGCTTTGATTAAAAATATATTGGAAATTTTATTTATTTCATCTTTAGCTGTAAGTATGCAAAAAAACATATTACTCCAAATTAACGATGAGAAATATAATGATGCAGAAAACACATAAAAATATGAAAAGTCAATTTTATAAGAAAAATACCAAGTAACCAAATACTCTGCAATAGTGCTTCCAACTATTAAACTGGCTGTGATTAATAAAAACCCATAAGATTTCAGTCTTTTCACACTAGATTCGAACCAGGTTTTTTCACCTTTAATAAGTGATTCCCTAAGAGCTGGTATCAATGGAAGAGAAATAATAGAAAACAAACCACTACAAAGTAGTATAAGAGAATTTAAACTACTATATTGTGACGACCACTCAATACTACTAAACTTAGCTAAGATAATTACAGGTAATACATTCAATATAAAATTAACTAAAGTCGAAGCTTTTGTGTACTCTAATGCTGATAAAAAAAGTTCTTTTATAATCCTGGCATCAATTAACCCCACCAAAAACAAGTTTTCTTTGATAGTAAATAAAAGGCCTGTAATATATTTCATAATTAGTGCTGGAAGAATTACAACTAAAAGAAAAATAGGGACTGAATCAATATAATCACGAAAGAAAATTAAGGTAATAATAGAGACCATACTTCCGATGCAAATAGCTAAACTCGACAAATATTGCTTTTGAAAGGATAAAACGATTGCATCAACTGGAAGACAGATACATTGGCTCATGAATAAAATAAATACTATAAATATCCCCGCGAATAAATTTTCACTTCTCAAACCCAATAAAAGCAGATTTTTAACATCTATTATATTGATGAAAATAATCATAATAGAAGAAACAAACAAACCAATTACCAAAAATAATGCCATACCATTGGTAATCCACACCCTAGCAGTATCACTGCTACTCGAACCCGATATTTTTGTAATCATTGCAGGTGATATTCCTGCTGTAGAAAGCATCAACCAAGAGTTTATACTTAATAAAACTGAGTAAAAAACTAGCCCCTCTGCTCCAAACTTTTCTGCAACCATAGGTAGTGACGTTAACTGCAGTAATAAAGTAGTTACTTTTGCGATAAGCGATGTTGATATTGAAGCTTTTAATTTGTTACTTCTGTTCATATTACCAATTTTTTAATGTAAATTACTTGGTTACGCTAATATAGCTTATATTCATGACTAGCTAACTCTAAGAATAACTCATCACTGAATCGTATAAATTTAGAAGTAAATTTTAACTGCAATTAAATGAGTGTAATAACATTCACTCTTAACAATAAGGGGTCAAGAGACCACGTGAACTTACTTCATCAATTGATAATGAATTAGTATCCTTACTGGATAACACAGGCTTATTTTCAATAGGCCACTGAATACTCAAGATATTATCATTCCATGCAATAGATACTTCAGCTTTCGGGTTATAATAATCCGTACATTTATAAACAAATTCAGCTTTATCGCTCGTCACATAGAAACCATGAGCAAAACCTTTAGGTATCCATAATTGATGCTTATTTTCAGCTGATAGATATGCACCAACCCACTTTCCAAAAGTCGGTGAGCCTTTTCGAATATCAACAGCCACATCAAAAACCTCCCCTGAAATAACTCGAACAAGTTTCCCTTGAGTATTTTCAGTTTGATAATGTAAACCACGTAAAATCCCTTTATTTGACTTAGAATGATTATCTTGAACAAATTGAGTTGGTTTACCTGTAACTAGCTCTTCAAATTTTTTTTGGCTCCAGGTTTCCATAAAAAACCCGCGTTCATCACCAAATACTGTAGGCTCTATAATTTTCACATCTGGGATGCTTGTATCGATTACTTTCATTTTTTCAGCCTACTTATTTATATTTTTGAATAGTGTTTAATGCGGCTTTCCAGTCACTTGGCTCTACAGAAAAATTTGTTAAAATTTTACTGCAATCCAATTTTGAATTAGCTGGACGTTTAGCAGGAGTCGGATACTCTGAGGTTGAAATTGCACTAACTGTTACGGGCGATTCAATCACTTGTTGCGATAACGCTTGAGAAAATATTTCTGTTGCAAACTCTTGCCAGCTAACGTGTGGGTAGCCTGAGTAGTTATATACACCGAACTTAGTAATACCTTTCTGAAGCTGTTGCGCTATGTTAATTAACGCTTTCGCTATATCACCTGCATATGTTGGGCCGCCAAATTGGTCCCCAACAACACCTAGAGTATCGCGTGTTTGTGCTAAACGCAGCATCGTTTTTACAAAGTTATTCCCATATTCGCTAAACACCCAAGCTGTACGAAAAATAATATGAGCATCGCACTCTTGTGCAACACTTTGCTCACCAGCAAGCTTAGTTTTACCGTAAACGCCCTGTGGGTTTACTTCATCACCCTCTGTGTATAAGCCGCCTTTATCACCAGCAAAAACATAGTCAGTTGATATATGAAGAATGACCGCATTCACATTCGATGCTGCTTTCGCTAAGTTTTTTGGACCAACATTATTTATAGCATTTGCCAGCCCAAATTCAGACTCTGCTTTGTCAACTGTAGTATATGCCGCCGCATTAATTATAATAGTCGGCTGATACTTGTTTACTACTTCATTAACTTGTTCAGCATTCGTTATATCAAGCTCTTCTCGTCCTAACGCCAAAAAGTCAATGGAAGGGATATCAATTAATTGCGATACCAAGCAGCTTCCAACTTGACCATTTTTACCAGTAATAAGTACTTTCATTACTTTGCCTCAGACGCCAAACGAGTTAAATATTGACCATATTCATTCTTCATCATTGGTTTAGCTATTGTAAGTAATTCATCTGTGCTTAACCAACCGTTGCGCCATGCTATTTCTTCTAAACATGCCACCTTCAAACCTTGTACGTTTTCAATAGTTTGTACAAACGATGATGCTTCATGAAGACTTTCATGCGTCCCAGTATCAAGCCAAGCAAAACCACGCCCTAACAGCTCAACATTTAAACTTCCATCGTTTAAATACATTTCGTTTAAGGTGGTTATTTCAAGCTCACCACGGTGAGAGGGCTTTACCTGTTTAGCGAGATCAACTACACGATTGTCATAGAAGTATAAACCTGTAACAGCATAGTTTGACTTTGGCTTTTCAGGCTTTTCTTCTATAGAGATAGCTTTCATGTTTTTGTCAAATTCGACTACGCCAAATCGTTCTGGGTCTTTAACTTGATAGCCAAATACCGTAGCACCTGATGCTCTACCTGCCGCGTTTTTAAGCGTTTTACTAAACGATTGACCGTAATAGATATTATCGCCAAGTACTAAGCACACGCTATCATCACCAATAAAGTCTTTACCAATAATAAAGGCTTGTGCAAGTCCATCAGGAGAGGGTTGAATCGCGTAACTCAAGTTAATGCCGTAATCGCTACCATCACCTAATAAACGTTTGAAGCTGTCACTATCTTCTGGTGTAGTGATTATTAATATATCGCGTATTCCCGCTAACATTAACGTTGATATTGGGTAATATACCATTGGCTTGTCATAAACTGGGAGTAATTGCTTTGATACACCGCGTGTTAGTGGATAAAGTCGAGAGCCTGATCCCCCAGCTAAAATAATTCCTTTCACAAAATGCTCCTTTATTTATGTTTAATTTCGCCTAGGCGTTCGCGTTGATATGAACCATTTTGTACATTTTCACACCACAATTGATTTACTAAGTACCACTCAATTGTTTTGCGTAGACCGCTCTCGAATGTTTCCTCTGGTGTCCAGCCTAGCTCATTTTGCATTTTTGATGAATCAATAGCATAACGTCTGTCGTGGCCCGGGCGGTCTGCCACGAACGTTATTTGTTCTGAATATAGGGAATCTTTAGGCACTAAAGTATCTAAAATACTGCAAATACTTTTCACCACTTCAATATTTTGCTTTTCATTGTGACCGCCTATGTTATAGGTTTCTCCAACAATACCTTCGGTCACTACTTTATACAAAGCGCGCGCATGGTCTTCTACGTATAGCCAGTCACGTATTTGGTCGCCTTTACCATAAATAGGCAAGTCTTTTCCTTCAAGGGCATTGAGTATCACTAAAGGAATTAACTTCTCAGGAAAGTGGTAAGGCCCATAATTATTTGAACAGTTAGTGACAATTGTAGGAAACCCATACGTGCGCAGCCATGCCCTTACTAAATGATCGCTCGATGCTTTGCTTGCAGAATAGGGACTACTAGGCGCGTAAGATGTTTCTTCTGTAAATAACGGAAGTTCACCTTCTTGTTCATCAGGGTGAGGTAAATCACCATATACTTCATCAGTTGAGATATGATGAAACCTAAACGATTTTTTGGCATCATTACTTAATGTATTCCAGTATTCACGAGCCGCTTCTAATAAGGTATAAGTTCCTACAATATTAGTTTGTATAAATTCGGCAGGACCAGTGATTGAACGATCAACGTGGCTTTCAGCCGCTAGGTGCATCACAGCGTCAGGCTTATGTGTATTAAAAACTCGATCTAATTCCGTTCGATTACAAATATCAACGTGTTCGAAATAGTAACGCTCAGACTCATCTGCATTTGAAAGAGACTCTAGGTTCCCTGCATACGTTAACGCATCAACGTTAGTTACACTATCTTGAGTGTTAGAAAGTATGTGACGAATAACGGCGCTACCAATAAAGCCTGCACCACCAGTTATTAATATTTTCACAATAAATACCTTTATATTTTTTGGGGATTATTCGTGCAAAGACGCTTTGCGCAGTCCTAATTATGTTTTATTTCTACAAAGTGTCTCAGTCATTTAATTAAGGACTGAGACACTTTTTCTAAATTGAGACAGTCAATTTAACTACCCCATTATAATTACTTGTTTTTATACTTTTATTTAAACGTGTCCAACAGCCCCGAAAGCAGGTTCCAAATCAGGATTTGGAATTACCAACAAAATGTCTGATCAATACTATCATTACACTTAACATCCCACCTAAAAGTAAACCCAGCACACAGATTAAAGCACGCTTAGGTTTAAACTTTTCTTCTGGCACGAGTGCTGCGTCTATAGTTTTAAATACATATTCGTCGCGCACTTTTGCAAACATAATTGTTTTAGTTTGCTCTTCAACAAGTTTATAGAGAACAGCACGTATATCAGCAATTTTAGTTTGTTCTAGTTGTTGAGTTAAAAAGTCGGTACTTTTTATTGCCTCTAACACATCACGCTGCTTCATGGTTTGGTTAATATCTTGTATTAACCAGCTCACCCATTGTTGAGCAATAGTTGGAGAAACATGCTCAATCGATATTTTAACCATGCCTGTTTCTTTATCTGTGCTGGCACTAAGAATTTTACTAAACTCTTTATATGCCTCTTGCATTGAAGGCTTTGGTTTAAAAGGTGCAGAAACTTCTCGCACCCATTTATTATTTTGAGCATTGTATATTTCGCTGTCATGGATAATGGCATCTGTTTGCATATTCCATGTTTTAGCGGACATTAAATCAGGGAGAATGTTGTGCTTTTTAATAAAATCGCTGGTGAATTGGCGTGATTTTAACACCTCAATTGCTAATTGTGCTTTATTGCTTGAACCGCCACCTAAATTAACGCCAGCCAAACTCGCTAAACCACCGAACTGGCCTGCTAAGCCAGCTAAACCACCTGAATTTTCTTGCTCTGCAGGAGCTAACAACGCCTCTGACTTATAAATATTAGGTAAGTGGATTGCATAAAAAACGGATGCCAGAGCAAACAAGGCAGTTACAGCTATAATTATCCATTTACCCTTCCAAATTACGGCAAAGAGTTCACGCAAGTTTATTTCGTCGTCGGCGATGTCATGGCTTTGTACGTAATCGTTATTTTCTTTTATACTTGCTTTGTTATTGTTCATATAAATCTCGGTTGATAGCTAAAGCTATTTATTAGTCTGGCAGCCAGGATTGCGATCCAATTCGTCGCAGAGTTTCTCTCGTTCTAAACTGAAGGCAGAATTATTTGCTTGCATAGCCCCTAGAGCACGCTTCCGCCCCTAGGTTGCAGTTCCTAAGGCCTGATAAAAATATAAATTTTGTTTTTACTATCTTGTACATGCCAACTAAAGCCAAAGGTTTTCTTTGGCTTTAGTTGCTAGTTTATTGCTTTAATTAAAGGCTACCAATTGCGGCTACTGCTACACCTAGTTGATAAAGGATCTGCGTCGCAGTGCTCCACAGTGTTAGCTTATCCATGTGCCCAGCATCCATAGGGACCACTATTGTATCGCCTGGCTCTAACTGGTTTGCATTATTAGCCGCGAACCAGCCTCCTGTATTTGGAATTTCAACAGAGCCATTGGCTTTAATAATGTAAATGCGGTCTTCTGCAGCTCGCTCTTTAAGGCCGCCGCTTAGGTCAATGTAATCATCAACACTTACACCAGCTTTATAAAGATGCGATGTAGAATAGTTAACTTCACCAATAATGCTTATAGAATCACGCTTACTTGGTACGTAAAGCGTATCGCCATTTTGTAGTACTAAGTTTTGTTGGTTATTTACTATTAATGGTAAATCAATAACTAAACGTCCTACCGCTTCAACACTAGCTAAATCGTTTAGTAGTTTATCCATCTCATCGTATGAAAGAGAGTTACCGCTAACTGAGTTTTGGAAGCTTTTAGAAGCAATATCGCGGCGAAGCTCGGTTGATAAACGAGCAAGCTGTTGTTGCTCTTGCTCTTTTATAGAAACACGGGTAAATATTGCTGCGTTTTGTTCTGCAAAATCAGAAAATCCACCTGCACGTTTAAGTAAATCAGTGAGCGTTTCGCCCCGGCGAATAGTGTAGGTACCCGGGAATTTCAGTTCGCCTTTTAGCTCTACCTTTACATTTTCTTGCCAGTTAGGAATCGAGAAAATGTTAATGCTGTCTTTGCTACGAAGGGTAATATTGTTTTGTGATTCACCTTTTAGTGCACTTTCAAGATCAAATCGTACATGTTCTACCTGAGAGGCATCACCTAAAACAATGCGCGTTATTTCAGCTTGTTTAGTATAAGCGGATTCTAATAAGCCACCGGCTGCGGTTACTAAGTCGGCTACTTCGCCACTCACTGTAAGAGGGTAAATACCCGGGTAAGTGACGTTACCGTTAATTTCAACTAGTTGCATAGCTTGCGATATTGATGCTTGCTGTTTTAACTTTTCGATAATAGGAAGAAGTAAGTTATGGCGACTAAAAAAAGCATAGTCTTCTGCTTTTAATTCTTGCGATTGTTGATTCGCTTTACGTTTTGAGAAATCAGCAATTGTAAGCCCTTGCTGATTTTTTTTAATAGTTTCATCTTTTTGACTTATACCGATGTATTTTTCAAACTCTTTTTGTTTAAACTTATGCCATTGCTTGGCTTTAAGTTGTTGCTCTTGTTGCTTTTGGCTTAGCGCCATGTTTTCAAGCGCTGTTTTTTCTATTTCTTTTTCTTCAAAGCGGCTAAATACAATGATTTTATCATTAGCTTTTAGCGCTAGGTTATTGTCAGCGTTTTTAATAATCGCTTGCGCTACATCAAATTGGTGCGCTTCTATGTCACCATTAATGTTTGTTTCACGAATTAATAAACCGTAGCTTAAATCTGCCTGAGGGAGTAAATCGCCGCGCACGGACTTAAGCACATCTGAAATGCGTTTACCTTGATACCACTGATAGTTACCTGGGCGAGCAACTGCACCAATTAGGCTGATTGAGTTTTCGTATTGTGAACTTACCGAATTAAAACGAACTCGGTCGCCATCTTGTGGAATATAGTTAATGTTACTTTTGCTAAAATCAACAGAGAGTATTTCTTTACGCTGATTATTAAAACGCTCAACAACCACGTTTTTAGCATAAGCCTCTGGTTTTAATCCGCCGGCCATGTTTAAAAGTTGTTTAGCCGTTTCACCTTGTTTAAGTTCAAAAATAGCCGGGCGTTTTACAAGGCCTTCAACCGTTACTTGTGAACCAACAGAAGGTACAAATACAACGTCCCCAGGTTTTAATACTATATCTTTACTGCTATCACCTTTGATCAGTAAATCGTATAAATCGAAGTTACTAACCACTTTACCAGCGCGTTTAACTTGAATATTACGAAGAGAAGCAATGTCAGATACACCACCACTGACAAATAATGCATGCGATACGGTGGTTAAAGACGAAACACTATAGCTACCCGGTTTGTAAGCCTCACCTAATACTAAAATACGCATACTGCGTAACTGCCCAAGCGATACAAACGCTTTTACGCCAATAACTTCTTGCTCTACCTTAGCATTAATAAGCGCTTTTACTTCTGCAAACGTTAAGCCCGCTACTTGGACTGGTGTTAAATCAGGAATGCTAATTCTGCCTTCACGATCGACTGTAACATCAAAACTTTCACTTTCTTTACCATAAAAGTTAATGTTTAACTGATCACCAGGGCCTACTAAATAAGTGTCAGGAACTGCTGCGCCTTCATTTGGCATAAAAGTGGTTGGCTCACCGGCAAACAGTGAATAACCAAATGGTTTTAATTCATCTTTTTTTGGATTAAAGCGCTCGTCATCGGTGAGTTCTGCTTGC
The DNA here is from genome assembly GCF_023161925.1 of Pseudoalteromonas sp. 2CM32C. Classification (NCBI taxonomy): domain Bacteria; kingdom Pseudomonadati; phylum Pseudomonadota; class Gammaproteobacteria; order Alteromonadales; family Pseudoalteromonadaceae; genus Pseudoalteromonas; species Pseudoalteromonas sp. 2CM32C. The sequence continues at coordinate 691,870 of NZ_JALNTI010000001.1, forward strand.
TGTGGTTCTTCGCGTTCGCCAATCGTTGGCTGATCGGTTTGTGTTTGATTGCTTGGTTGATTTGATCCTGTTATTGAAGAAAGGTCAACACCATACTGCCTAGCTAAGGCTTCTTGTTGTGATTTAGGTAGTTTTTTAAATTGCTCTAGCTGCGAAGCAGTTGGCGTAAAAGCCATAGCGTTAATGCTAAATAAAAGAACAAAAGCACTTAATAATTGTGTAAAAACTTTCACGAGTAGGTATATCCCTAGGTCTACAACCAAAATTGGTGGCTATAATACATTAATCTGAGGCAAATAAAAAAGGGACTTTCGCCCCTTTTGTCATTTTAGTGTCACTAATTTAATGGTTTTGGTTAAAAACTGTAAACTAGTGTGAATGACGTCTCTGTGTCTGTGCTTTCTTTGTCATCAGCAACGTCTGAGTTGTTGGTAACATTAAAAGCCACTTTCATTTGTAGAGAGCCATTAATTTTAGCAAGCAATGCCGTTTCTGAACGTGTTTTAGTGTTCGTGTCACCGTATTCAACCGCCACTAACTGCGTAAAACGTGCATTATCAGAAATTTGCCAATTGTAGTCTAATTTACCAAGGGCAATCACTTCACCTTCAAACTCACCGGCAAGTGGATTGCCATTTTCGTCTACTTCAGTGCTGTCATCTGGGTACTCAAAGTATTTGTAACCCGGACCAATCTCTGCGCTTAACCACATTGTTTTTTCATTTAACAAACGTAAGCCATAACCCGCTGAAATTACAGACTCACTGCGGTATGCGCCAAAGTAGTCTGAAACGTGTGAACCATAAATGAATAAGTGAGAATGCTCTTCATTTAATTTGTAGTTACCTTGGGCCGAAATTGAGTACTTTTCGTTTGTACGTTGAGTAACTTTGTTACCGTTAGCATCATCAACTTCATCTTCTTTGTAGATTCCGTCAAGCTTGTACTCGTTGTTCCAGCTTTCTAGGTTGTGTTGTACTTTAATACCACCTTTAAGCGTTGTTGTTTCAGTGTTACCACTAGTAACAATAGCACCAAGCTCACTGGTAACTTCCCACGTTTTTTGCTCTGCATCTTCAGCGAAAGCGTTAGTCGCAGCAGAAGCTGCAACTAACACTGATAAAAGCTTTAATTTCATTAAAAATAACCTATTTAATACTAAAAATTAGTCTTGCTTGTGTAAATGAACATCCATTTGCGGAAATGGAATTGAAATATTTGCGTCATCTAATGCAATTTTAATATTTTCCATTAGTGAAAAATATGTAGGCCAGTAGTCAGCAGCATTAACCCAAGGACGCACAACAAAGTTAACGCTTGAATCACCTAGTTCAGAAACAGCTACGGTATAAGCAGGGTCTGTAAGTAAGCGTGTTTCTGCATCAAGTACTGATTTTAATACTTCTTTTGCCTGACGTAAATCAGCATCGTAACCAACACCAATTACTAAATCGATACGACGAGTTGATTCGCGCGATACGTTTGTAATCGCACCTGACATAATTTGAGAGTTTGGCACAATAATTACTTTATTATCTGGTGTGCGAAGTTCTGTAGAGAATATTTCGATTTTTTTAACCGTACCAGATTTGCCACCGGCTTCTACAAAATCACCCGATTTAAACGGACGAAGTAAAATGATTAGTACACCCGACGCAAAATTAGACAGTGAACCTTGCAGAGCCAAACCTACCGCTAAGCCGGCTGCACCTAAAATAGCAATGAATGACGTTGTTTCAATACCAATTTGCGAAAGCGCCATTAGTACTGTTAATGCAAATACAAGGGTATACACAATGCTTGCTACAAAAGAGCCAACCGCTTTGTCTACCTGTTTTTTTGCAAACCCTTTTTCTGTCAAGTTAGAACAAAACTTAGAAACCCTACTACCTATTAAAAAGATAATAAGCGCAACAACTGCTTGAATACTATAGTGTAAAATTAAGCCTGAGTTATCATTAAGCCAATTAAGTACTGAATCCATGTTTACTCCAAATGTTTTTGATTAGTGTTTTTCCGGATAGCATTATACATTAATTTACAATTTATTCTCATTTATTAATGAATTCATACTATATATATGGCGAATTGTTTATAGTTTTTAATCGCGCATAGCTTGAACAAGCTTTACTGAACTTTCGCTGTACGATAGTGAATTTTTAGATTTTATTTTTAAATTTAATTTTTTTTAATTTAAGGCTTCACAAGGTTTATTATTTTATGTATTATGCGCGCCACACCAAACAAGGTGTGTAGTGGCGGTTGTAGCTCAGTTGGTAGAGCCCCGGATTGTGATTCCGGTTGTCGCGGGTTCAAGCCCCGTCAATCGCCCCATTTTTTTCTCCACAACCTTCCCCTGTGAATAAAAACTACACGTTAATCACCATAAATAAGCTTTTTTAATCCAACTATATCTTCCATTTGTTAGCTCTGTACTGTTCTCGATAAGTTAATATTGATGATTAAAATTAAATATCATTGAATTTATTATGTATTTTCATTAAAAACCGCTTATTTTCTGTTCAAAACCTATTTTTATTGTAAAATATATCTACACTTTTCAAGATATATAACTAAGTATGATTAAACCGATTCTAAAGCTTTTCCTATGTAGTTATTTAACCGCCCTCAGTTTTAGTTCTATTGCACAAAATATTAACAGCTACAGTCAGTTTTTAATCGATGTACAAAAGTTAGTCTCTGAAAAAAAATATCACCAAGCCTACCAGCTAAGCCACGAACAAAACCAGTATTTAGGCGAGCCCACTTATGATTTTTTGTTAGGCGTTTCTGCTTTAAAGTTAAATCATACTGCTGAGGCTATTTTTGCTTTTGAGCGCACCATTGAAAGCAACCCAAAGTGGTATGAAGCGCGTTTATTTTTAGCTCGCGCTTATATGTTGGTAAAAAACTTTCCTGCTGCACAAAATCAAGCCTTAATACTTGTTAACTCATCTATGGCGCCAAACACTATAAAAACCTCTGCAAGGGCATTGCTAGATAAGGTCGCTTTACAAAGTAAACGAGCAGGTGATTTTTATTCTCAAAATATTGAGTTTGCGTTAGGTGTTGATGGCAACGTAAATGCAGGCACTACAGAAGATACAATTATTATTCCTGAAATTGGGGAATTTTTATTATCTCCTGAAAGTAAAAGCACAGATGATAGTTACGCTAAGCTTAATTACTCAGGTAAATACTCTTACCCTATTAACCAACAAAGCACTGTAGTAATAAACGCTAACGCTGGATGGTATAAATTCGCCGAACTGAGTCAGTATGACCGCGTTAATGCCCATTTTAGTGCTGCATACAATTATGATATTGGAAGTATTAATTGGCACGTTCAGGCTTCAACAACGCCTTTAATGCTTGATTCAGAACTTTATAGAACTGAGTCGGCTATTACCTTGGGGGCTGATTTTACGTTATCAGACGGTATTACCCTTTTTGCAGCGCTCAGTGGGGGGGAATTAAACAACCGGTTTGACGACAAGCTCGATAATACATTTTATGCGATTAATACAGGAGTAAGTTATTCAACACAGTATTGGTTTAACCGCTTTAGTGTCAATGTTAAAAATGAAGACGCAGACTTAACTCAGGGAGAATTTAATAGTCGCCAAAGCACCAGTGTGTACTACCAAGCCAACACTCAATTAGCCAAAAATTGGCAATTACTTTCACTTGCTGGTTACCAATGGATTAATTATCAAGAAGATCATCCTTTATTTTTGCAAGAACGTGCCGATAATCTACTTATGCTCTCGGCTACTGTTCGCTACTTAGTTAGTCGTGATTTTGCGTTGCAACTAACCACTAACTACCAGGATAAAAGCAGCAATATTGCTTTGTTCGAATACGACCGTTTAGACATTAATTTAAGCGCCTCTTACTCATTTTAATTTAAGGTATTTATGAAACACATACTTCCTATCATTACCGCCTTACTGTGTGTAAATTTTTATGCGCAAGCAAGTGAGCCAGCGGGTAAAACAATTTTGGCCCGTGGTTCTGTATTAGCAACAAATGAGGCAGCCCAACAACGTCAATTGCAGCGTCGTGATACTGTTTTTGGTATAGACCGAATAACGACTGGCAACCAAAGTAAAGCGCAGTTTTCAATGTTAGATGGCGGTTTAATTTCTTTAAAAGAAAATTCAGAACTTAATATAGCCAATTACCAGTTTGATAAAAATACACAACAAGGGTCTGCATCTATTGAGTTACTCAAGGGCGGCCTGCGTTCTATATCTGGCGTTATCAAAAAAAATGGCGGTGCTTATGACGTCAAAACCCCTGTGGGGTCAATTGGTATTCGTGGCACGCACTTTGAAGTGCAGCTAGTAGGTAGTGATGTATTTATAGCTGTGTGGGATGGTGCAATCGACCTAACACTTACAAATAATAATGTGCTGTCGCTTGGTGATAATGAAGCGTTTTCGTTTGCACAAATTACAAGTACTGGTGATGTTTTTACAACAACGCGTGCCGCAGCTGTATTTGATCAAACCGTTGCAACTATTGAGCCTAATAGCAAAAGTGAAGAAACAGAGCAAACTCAAACAGCCTCAACAAACAACACAATCATAGAAGATGATAGCACAGCAGACGCATACTCTGAGCAGCAATTTCAGGCTGTAGATAACGCCTTTTTAGTTGACCAAATAGCTCAACGCCAAGGTGTTTTTAACTACAGCGCTTCTGATTTTAGTGTGGCTTCAAGTGCTGGAGGCGTTACCGACTTTTCTATGACTATGGCCGTTGATTTTGACAATGGAACAGTGCCCGATGGCGAAATTAGCTTTAATGATGCAGGTGGTACATGGTATGCCGCGTACAGTGGTTTAATAAATGTAAGTGAACTTGATTTAGCTGTTACGTTTGCCTCATACGGAAACAATAAAGCAGAAGGTGATATAGACGCGGTGTTTTTAAATGACCTAGACACCATTATAGGTAACTTTCAGTTGAGTGAAATTAATAATCCAGATGTAAACGCGAGCGGTTCTTTTATTTTAGAACCGTAAACACATTGGATAGACCGCTTTTATTTTGGAGTATTAAATAATGACCGCCAAAAAACACTTTTTGCTTGGTTCAATGATGTTTGTACTAAGTGCTTGCGGAGGCTCAGATGAGCAACAACCTCAAGCGTCAGCGTCAGCGCAAGCGCCTACAGCTACAGTTAACCCACCAGCCGTTGCAAGTTATGTAAATTTAGCGGGCGCTTTAGCCAGTAATAAAACAACACAAATACAGATTTTAGGTGAAAATACCGCGAGTCGCGGCGCTGTGGGCTCAGCTATAGCAAACTCGCAAGCTACTATTGGCTTTACTCAAACAGAAACAGTACAGGGTAATGTTTCATTTTTACTTAATGCCCGCGATCCCGACGGCATTAGCGAAATAAACTTAGTATTACCCGGCGTTAATAAAAGCCTGCCTATTTGCTCATCTGATTGTGGTAATGAATACGAGCGTTCTGTTATTGGGCTAAGCCCATCTATTTATGGTGTAAGTACCGGAGAATTACGCTTAGAAATATGGATAACAGATACACTGCAAAACCAAGTTCTTGCCGATGCAATTACGTTTAGCTGGCAGCCTCATCAAATTGTAGGAGTAACAGCTCAACGAGAAGATCAAGGTATTAACCTTACTTGGCAAGCCAACACTGAGCTAAACCGTTATAACGTATACATTGCCACGCAACCGGGTGTGTCGCCTTCTAATGTTGATGAACTTGAAAATGGCCAGCAATTTTTAAGCATTTCAGACCCTTTTTTTACAATACCAAACACGATTACAAACAAAAGCTATCAAGCTCTTATAACAGGCATAGATGGTAGCGGTGAAAGTGGGTTTTCTAACTTAATAAACATAGCTCCCCTAGGTGGAGAACTTGCTTTTGCTCCTACAGCCAACAACGATATATTTGAAATTGATGAAGATACTGCCCTGCAAGGCAATGTACTAACAAACGATACGAATCCGTATAGTGGACAACTGCGTGCTAATACACAAGTATTAGTAGCCCCTTCGCATGGCTCAGTAACTATGACCGAATCGGGTGATTTTACTTATCAGCCTGCGTTTAACTTTAATGGTGAAGATGCATTTAGCTATCAAATTATTAACGAGCTAGGCAGAACCGACACCGCGGTTGTGGCAATAACTATCAACCCAATTAATGATGCGCCTAATGCCCTAAACAATACCTATAATATTTCAAACGATGGTACGTTAACTGTTTCAGCTCCCGGTTTGTTAGGTAATGATAGCGATGTTGATTTAGATGAACTTACGGTTGATGTAGCGCCTGTTAATGAGCCGCTGCGCGGACAGCTAACCTTATTTGCTGACGGTAGCTTTGAATACCAAGGCGAACCAAATATGCAAGGTGAAGATAGCTTTCAATATAAAGTTATTGATAACCAAGGCGGTGAAGCTACAGCAACTGTATTTATTGTAAGCACCAATACTAACTCGGCCCCCGTTGCTAATAACGATAGTTATAACGTAAACGAAGATAATACCCTTGTTATCTCTGCAGAAAATGGGGTACTTAGCAATGATACCGATCCTAACGATGACACATTTACGGTAGACGACACCTTTATAGTTGCACCTACTCATGGGCAACTTTTACTTAGCATTGATGGCAGCTTTAGTTACATACCTGATGCTAACTTTAATGGGGTAGACCAGTTTCAATATGCAGCCATTGACTCCCAGGGTGCTAGTGCCACAGCAACTGTCACTATCATTGTAAATAGCCAGCCAGATAACCCGGTTGCGCAAAACGATGCATATCAGTTTAGCCGAAATAGTCTATTTTCAGTCTCAGCTGAAAGTGGCCTACTAGCAAACGACTTTAATATAGAAACTGGCGAACTTACTGTTAACACCACACCTGTTACAGTGCCTCAAAACGGCACGCTCAATTTAAATAGTGATGGTTCATTCACTTATCAACCCAATGCTGATTTTTCTGGGGTCGATAGTTTTTCTTATTCAATTTCAAACGATCAGGGCTTAACCGCAACCGCTCAAGTAACCCTGAGTGAAAGTGGAAATAACACCTTCCCTGAGGCAAGCGATGATCAGTTCACCATAGCCGAAGATAGCAGCGCAACACAGCTTAATGTACTAGCAAATGACACAGACGCTGACGGCGATACCATTACACTATTTAATGTAAATAGCACACTTGGCTCAGCAAGCATTGTTAATGGGCAAATTGAATATACCCCGCCGGCCAACTTTTCTGGGCAAACTGTTCTTACCTACAGTATTACTGATGGGTATGAAAATGGCTCTCCTGGTGAGAAAGACAGTACCGCAAGTGTTACGATTATTGTAACGCCTGTAAATGATGCACCCGTTGCAAACGCTGACTTTGCTACCATAAATGAAGACGCAATTGCATTGCTCATTGACGTTTTAGCCAATGATTCAGATATTGACGGCGACAGCTTAATATTAAGCGAGGTCTCTGCCGACAGTGGCACTGCGCTAATTGTTGAAAATCAAATTCAGTACGCACCCGCCCCCGATGCAAATGGTGTAGCAACGGTGACTTATTCAATAAAAGATGCGCAAGATGCAAATGCGACTTCAACACTGAGCATTACTATTTTACCAATCAACGATGCGCCCGTTGCCACTGCCGATACCGCAACCATGGATGAAGATGCGGCACCTATTGCTATTGACGTACTCGCTAACGATTCAGATGTGGATGGCGACAGCTTAGTAATCAGTAACGCCACTGCCGATGTGGGTGCTGTAAGTGTTGTAAACAACCAAATTCAATACACGCCTGCAGCTAATGCAAACGGTGTTGCAACGGTCACTTACACGGCAAGCGATAATAACGGTGGAACGGCTAGCAGCACATTAGCGATTACTATCAACCCAATCAACGATGCACCCGTTGCAACCGCTGATACCGCAACTATGAATGAAGATGCGGCGCCCATTACTATTGATGTACTCGCTAACGATTCAGATGTGGATGGCGACAGCTTAGCAATAAGTACCGCGAGCGCTGATGTAGGCACTGCAACTATTGTAAATAACCAAATTCAGTACACGCCTGCTGCTAATGCAAACGGCGTTGCAACGGTGACTTACACTGCAAGCGATAATAACGGTGGAACGGCTAACAGCACATTAGCGATTACTATCAACCCAATAAACGATGCACCCGTTGCAACCGCTGATACTGCAAATATAGATGAAGATGCAGCGCCTATTACTATTGATGTACTCGCTAACGATTCAGATGTGGATGGCGACAGCTTAGTAATCAGTAACGCCACTGCCGATGTGGGTGCTGTAAGTGTTGTAAACAACCAAATTCAATACACGCCTGCAGCTAATGCAAACGGTGTTGCAACGGTCACTTACACGGCAAGCGATAATAACGGTGGAACGGCTAGCAGCACATTAGCGATTACTATCAACCCAATCAACGATGCCCCCGTTGCCACTGCTGATACTGCAACCATGAATGAAGATGCAGCGCCTATTACTATTGATGTACTCGCGAACGACTCTGATGTAGATGGTGATGGCTTAGTGATCAGTAACACCACTGCCGATGTGGGTGCTGTAAGTGTTGTAAATAACCAAATTCAGTACGCGCCTGCAGCTAATGCAAACGGCGTTGCAATGGTGACTTACACTGCGAGCGATAATAACGGTGGAACGGCTAACAGCACATTAGCGATTACTATCAACCCAATAAACGATGCCCCCGTTGCAACCGCTGATACCGCAACTATGGATGAAGATGCGGCGCCCATTACTATTGACGTACTCGCTAACGATTCAGACGTGGATGGCGACAGCTTAGTAATAAGTACCGCGAGCGCTGATGTAGGCACTGCAACTATTGTAAATAACCAAATTCAGTACACGCCTGCTGCTAATGCAAACGGCGTTGCAACGGTGATTTACGCTGCGAGCGATAATAATGGTGGAACGGCTAGCAGCACATTAGCGATTGCTATCAACCCAATCAACGATGCACCCGTTGCAACCGCTGATACCGCAACTATGGATGAAGATGCAGCGCCTATCACTATTGATGTGCTCGCTAACGATTCAGATGTGGATGGGGACAGCTTAGTAATTAGTACTGCGAGTGCTGATATAGGCACGGCAACGATTGTAAATAACCAAGTTCAATACACGCCTGCTGATAATACAAATGGTGTTGCAACGGTAACTTACACTGCAAGTGATAACAATGGTGGAACGGCTAGCAGCACATTAGCAATTACTATCAACCCAATAAACGATGCACCCATTGCCACTGCCGATACCGCAACCATGGATGAAGATGCGGCGCCTATTACTATTGATGTACTCGCTAACGATTCAGACGTGGATGGCGATAGCTTAGTAATAAGTAACGCGAGCGCTGATGTAGGTACGGCAACTATTGTAAACAACCAAATTCAGTACACACCAGAGGCTAATGCAAACGGCGTGGCAACGGTGGCCTACACTGCAAGTGATAATAATGGTGGAACGGCTAACAGTACATTGGCCATTACCATCAACCCAATCAATGATGCGCCCATAGTTACTGAGCAAAGCTTTAGCATTAACGAGGAAGCGACAGATTCCGACATTATAGGAATCATTGTTGCAACTGATAATGAAAACCAAGATTTAACTTACGTATTAGCCGGCGGTGATTTTGCTTTATTTAACATAAATGCATCATCTGGCATTTTAAGCGTGAATGGCGAAACCCCTTTTGACTATGAAACCAAAACTCAATACATATTAAATATTCAAGTAACAGATAACGGCACACCTAATGAAACGACTGCGGTTAATATCACGGTTAATATAATTGATGTTGCCGAGCCACTAATTCCTGTTGAAGATACATCATTTGGTCGCCCTATTTCAGGGCAGCTTGATCTAGGCAGCGTATTTTCAAGTGGGCAATTTAATGACAGCATAGTGCTTAACAACAATTTATATTTTGTGGGCTTTACCAATAATGCAGACAAAGACATTCTTATTGTTTCGTACACTAATAACGGCGGTGCAAATACCGCATTTAATACCACAGGCACTAAAATACTTGATTTAGAGCAAGATGAAGAAGCCACTGCCATTATTTCCGACGGCACCGATTTGTTTATTGCCTACTCTAGTTTTGATGGCAGTAATAACGAAGCGTGCGTACTTAAGATGGATCTTGCAGGAGCATTAAGAACTGGCTCAGATGATGACGATGACGGAGAAAGTAACACGGGTATAAAGTGTACAACGCTAAACAGTACCAGCGTTATTAATGACCTTGAAGTTAATGGTAGTGAATTAGTGGCTGTAGGCAAGCACTTTGATGGTACTCAAACCGATAGCCTATGGATACATTATAAAACCGACGACTTGTCATTTGAAAACTCCACACCCGCTATCGTTGATGTAAGTGGTGCTAATCGCGATGATGAAGGCTACGCAGTTAAAAACTTTGAAAACTCAGACTATTTAGTTGTGGGCAGCATGACCGATGCTGATGGTACTAAAAACTCACTTCTTCGCTATTTAAAAGCAAATGGAGATAACGATGGTAATTTTAATGGTGGCGTTCCACTTATCATTAACTTATCAAGCGACTTAGGCCAACCAGATAGCAACAAAGACGATGAGTTATTTGCGATTGGTGGTTTAGCAGATTCTAATTTTATAGCTTTTGCGGGTGGCTATATGACACGGCAAACAGGTGAAAAAGAAGCTGTTATGTTAGCCATTGATAAAAATGGCGAGCTAGTGACCAGTTTTGATACCGACGGAATAGCAATTTATGACATTGATGGTGAAAGTGGAGGCACCGGTAACGGGGTTATAAATGGCGGCGCTCAAGTAACGGGTATTCAATACGAGCCAATTAAAAATGAAATAATGCTCTCGGGCACAACGGGTATACCTGTTGCAGAACAAGTATTTACAGCTCGCGTAATTAGCTCAACTGGTTTACTTGATGATACGTACGGTGAATCTGGAGTCAGCATTCTTTCAGGCATAGATGCTAAACAAATTGTAAACACAACGTCTATCGACTCTAACGATACTTTATGGGTAGCTGGCATTGATGACGACACCAATACTAAACCATTTATTGGAGCGATAACCGATCAAGCCGCATTATTTACTAATTTCAATAGCACAGGTTATTTAACAGTTGATGAAATAAGCGAAGCGTCAAACGATAAATCAATGAAATTGATACAACTTAGTAATGGCGCTCAAGCAGGTAAATATATGCTTGCCTCAACAGCCGAAACAAACGGTGTAATAAAATTAGTATTAACCCGTTTTACCAGCACAGGCGCAATAGATACAAGCTTTAGTAAAACGGGCCACAAAGAAATTGCCATAGAGTTAAACTCGCAACACGTTGCGTTAGCTGAATTAAACAATGGCAACTTATTACTTGCTGGTGCTAAAAAAACCACCAATGGCTCGCAAGGTTTTGTAGCCAAAGTGGACCAAGACGGCTCCCTCGACACAACATTTGCAACCGATGGCATCTATGTAACCAACATTGAAAATACCGAGGCGCTTACATTATCAGATATAGCAATAACCAATAGTAACAATATTGTTGCAGTGGGCACTGCAACGCAATCTGCAAACGCACAGTCATTTGCAATGATGCTCACAGCGCAAGGGGTACTTGCTACAAGCTTTGGCACTGAAGGCGTTTTATTAGGGTTAACGGGTGAGGATTTTTCTAAAATTCACATTGATAACAATGAGATTTTTATTGCTGGTGAATTAGTAACAGGTGCTGATTCAGCATTAATTGCGCTCAAACTTAACTTAACCGGCAATGAGTTGTTTAGATATTCAGGTACCGATACGCCTAACATCAACAACAAAGTAGCCAGTGTACTAACCGACTCATCTGGCGCAATCTATTTAGTTGCAAATTTAGTCGCTACACCTGATAAAGCGAATGTTGTGCGCCTGCTTTCGTCGGGCTCATTAGATACAAGCTTTGCTGACAATGGCGTTGGCCAATATAGTTTAGCTGTAACCGGCAATACTTTAATTAAAGGTGCCAAGCTAGATAGCACTGATAAACTTATATTAGTCGGTACCAGTAACAACCAGGGCGTAATTGCACGAATTACTACAAATGGTGAGCTTGATAACACATTTGGTACTAGTGGAGTTGGTTATTACCAAGCTAACCTGTGTACAAATTCACTCGTATTTTCCTCGTTGATTCTACAAACTGACACGCAAATAGCCTTAAGTAGCACTTGCGATAATGGTAGCTCAAATAATATCAGTGTATCTAAGTTTGATTTTTATCCGGATGGAGTTGAGCCATAAATGAAAGTCGAATTATTTGGGGTAAGAGGCTCAATGCCTACACCCGGTAGCGATACCCATCTATATGGTGGGAATACATCGTGTACTTATGTGACAAAAAATAATGGCAGTTCACTGATATTAGACTCGGGCACTGGAATAGCAAAACTTGGAGATTATTTACTCGAGCAGCAAAGCCCCATTTATATTTTGCTCACTCACAATCATTGGGATCATATTCAGGGCTTTCCTTTTTTTAAACCTATTTATCAAGCAAATCGCGATATAACAATTGTTGCGGGTGATGTTGATGATAAAGGTAGCCAACACGCTATTTTAAAACAAATGAGTGGCTCTTATTTCCCTGTTCGCCATCAAGATTTACCGTCAAACATTACGCTCAATACTGAGCTTTCGGCGCAAACGCAATTTAACCTTAATGGTTTTTCTATCTCCACCGCACCGCTAAATCACCCTGGTGGCGGAACTGCTTATTGCTTATTTGCTGATGGCGCGAAGGTGGCATATGTGACCGACAACGAGCTTAACCCACCTCAGCAAACTAAAACCAGTATTAGCGAGTGGGCAGCATTTATAGAAGGGGCCGATTTACTTATACATGACGCTCAACTTATTGATGCTGACTTACCATTAAAACATGGCTGGGGCCACAGCACTATTGACCAAGTTGCTCAACTTGCAATAAAAGCGAAAGTCAAAAACATGGTGATAATCAGTCACGACCCATCAAGAACCGATGAGCAACTTATCGAAATAGAACGTTATTTAAAAACAAGCTACGGCAAGGATGTGCGTATTGAATGTGGTAAAGAGGGGCGCGTTTTTGAATTTTAAATGCGCTAGGAGCTTTGACTATTAACCTATTAAAAAAAATAACATCAAAGCATTTTTATATTGGTGTATTGATCACATTACTCATAGCATCTATTGAATTTTTTTCGACAGGCGCTGTAGCTAAACTTTTAAACCGAGTTGAAGGGATTATTTACGATTCACGCTTACAACTAACCCTTGCAGAGACACCAAGAAAAGTAAATGAATCTGTAGTGATCATCGATATTGATGAAAAAAGCATGCAAGAACAGGGGCGCTTCCCTTGGAGTCGCTCTAAAGTAGCTGAGCTAGTAACTAAATTGACTGACGCTGGTGTTATTGTTATCGCCTTCGATATATTTTTTTCGGAGCCTGAAGTAAACCCAGTCACTAAAATCATAACTGAACTTCCTGACTTTTCGGCAAAGTATTCGACCCCCCTTTCGACAATAAAACAACAAGTAGATGCCGATACAAAATTGGCTAAAGCGCTGGCAAAAAATGATATTACCTTAGGGTTTTTATTAATTAACGACAAATTAAGTGAGCATAAAGCGCCATCTAAAAGTAGCGTGGTTTGGCGAGAAGATGATCACATCAACTCGCAAATTAATGACTACCCGGGTGCTATTATTAATATCCCTCATTTACAAAATGCCGCATCAGGCCAAGGTTTTATTAATGCACATAGTGATGAAGATGGCTTTATACGAAAAGCAGCATTGATTAATCGTGTAGGTGATACCCTTTACCCTTCGTTGGCCCTTGAGGCCGCCCGTTTGTACACATTAGCCAACACAATAGAAACACGCTCAACGACATCAAATGGTATAACCCTATTTGAAGGCATTAAGTTTCACAATAAATGGATCCAAACCGATGAATACGGACAAGTACTTATTCCTTATAAAGGCGGCGCTCGAAGCTTTCCATATTACTCAGCAACCGATGTGCTAACCCAACGAGTTGGCTTGAAAGAGCTTGAAGGAAGCGTTGCGTTTATTGGCACCTCTGCTGTGGGGTTGGCTGACTTACGATCCACCCCTGTGGGCTTACAATACCCGGGAGTTGAAGTTCATGCCAATATATTTGAAGGACTCATGAACCCACAACTACTTCCTTCAAAACCGAGTTGGTCACTTGGCGCCAGTTTGATCATTATTATTATTACTGGCCTTGTGCTGTCGTTTTTTAGTATTGGCAAAACCGCACGTTTTATTTTGGCACTCTCAATTATTGTTGCTGGTGTTGTCGTCGCTATAAATTTTTATTTGTGGTCAGCACAAAAGGTGAGCCTTCCTTTATTCATGACCTTATTACTCACGACTCTTCTGGCTAGCTATTACATTATTGTTGGTTCTATTGCTGAAATGAAACACAGCAAAAAAATAAAAACGATGTTTGACCAATATGTACCACCAGAACGTATCAACCAACTTATAGAGCAAGGCGGTAACCTAGTTAAAACCAGTGAACGCAGAAATATGACTGTTTTATTTGCCGATATAAGAGGTTTTACGTCACTGTCTGAGAGCATGTCGGCTCATCAATTAAGTGAGTATTTAAACCAATACTTAAGCTCTATTACTAAAATAATATTTGATAATAATGGTACTATCGACAAATACGTTGGCGATATGGTCATGGCATTTTGGAATGCCCCGTTACTAGATAAAGACCACGCCCAACACGGCGTAGAAGCGGCTCTAGCAATGACCGAAGGCCTAGCAGAAATAAACGCCGTGTTTGCACAGCAAAACCTTCCTGCAATTAGTATTGGAGTAGGCTTAAGCTCTGGCGATATGAATGTAGGAGACATGGGTTCAATATATCGTAAAGCCTATACAGTTTTGGGTGATGCGGTTAACTTAGGTGCTAGAGTCGAAAGCTTGACCAAGTTTTACGGTGTCGCTATTCTGGTCACTGAAGAAACAATGCAAGCTTGCTCAGCAATTACTTTTAGGCTCATAGATAAAGTACAGGTGGTTGGGAAAAAAACCTCAATTGCACTATATGAACCCATAAATTATACGAATAAGCTCAATAAAATACAGCTTAAAGAAATAGATAACTCGCTTAAAGCCATCACGCTTTTCCATAACAAAGAATGGGAAAATGCGCTTAGCTTATTTGAGCAATTAGAAAATAACGCTGTATTAAACGCAGGCGTTTACCGTGTTTACATAGAAAGAATACAAAGTACAGATATACAAACACTCGCTAAGGATTGGAATGGTGCCTTCGTACATACAAAAAAGTAGCAAAAATATGCCTCAGCACATTAAAGACAGAACAAACCTTCAGCACTTTATCGATATTAGTATTCGCCTTACTACCGAAAAAGAGCCACAACTGCTGTTAGACGAAATTTTACAAGTTGTCATGTCTATCGCTAACTCAGATGCAGGCAGTATATATTCGATTACAGAAGATGATCAGCTTAAGTTTGAAACAGTGATCAATAAATCACTTAACTTATACTTGGGTGGCGGTTCAGATCGTTTTGTTAGCTTTCCCAACATTGACTTGTGTATCGATGGCAAACCAAACCAACGAGCAATCGTTGCCCATGCTGTTAATTCAGGCAAAGTAATTAATATTCCTGATGTTTACGCTGCACTGCCATTTGATATGAGCGCTGCGCGTGAAATGGATGCTCGTACGGGTTATCGTACGCAATCAATGCTAACTATTCCTTTAAAAGATCACCAAGATGATATTTTAGGTGTGATACAGCTTATAAACGTAAAAGATAGCAACAATAATATTATTCCCTTTAGTGAAGAGCTCGTCACGCTAATACGCTCGTTTGCTTCATTAGGGGCTATTGCATTAACTAACTCATCACTGATTAAAGAAATGGAAGAGTTGTTTTCTACTTTTGCTGAAACCATTGCAATGGCTATCGATGAAAAGTCTCCCCATACCGGTGGACATTGTAAGCGTGTACCCGCATTAACGTTAATGCTGGCCGATGCGGTAAATGCAATAAGTAAGGGCCCATTAGCGTCATTTTCTATGAGCGACTCAGACCGTCATCAATTAGATATAGCTGGCTGGTTACATGACTGCGGAAAAATCGCCACCCCCGATCACATCATGGAAAAAGCAACTAAATTAGAAACCATTTTTGATCGTATCAGCTTCATAGACGCCAAATTTGAGATCATTAGCCGAGATTTAAAAATTAACTACCAAGAACAAATAATCTCAGCAATGAAAAATGGTAAGCCTGTAGAGGTGCAGCAACTCGAACGACTGCTCGATACCGAGCTTAAGCAAGTTGCACTGGACCGTGCTTTATTACAACGCATAAATGTAGGCGGGGAATTTTTAGGTGACAAAGAACTTGCCCAAATAGAACGCATTGCACAACACTACCACTTAGTGATCAATGACGTAAAAACACCACTGCTCAATGATGATGAAGTTGAAAACCTGTCAATACGAAGAGGAACGCTCACCGCTGGCGAGCATGATGTCATGAAGCGTCATATGGATGTCACTAAAAATATTTTAGACGCCCTGCCGTTCCCTAAACACTTAAGTAAAGTATCTGAGTATGCATTAGGGCATCATGAAAAACTCGACGGTACAGGTTACCCAAGGGGTCTCACCAAAGAGCAAATGTCGGTGCCTGCTCGACTAATGGCAATTACCGATATATTTGAAGCACTTTCAGCGGTAGATAGGCCTTACAAAAAGGCAAAGCCGGTAAGTGAGTGTTTATTTATACTCGGTACTATGGTCGAAAAAAACCACTTAGACCCTGATATTTTCGCTGTTTTTATCGAATCCGGCGTGTACAAAAATTATATTAGTGAATACGCAAATCCAGAACAGCTTGATGACGTAGACCTTAATAACCTACCTGGATATAAACCAATCCGTTAATGCCCTACTAAAATTAACGACGCTGAACAAAAAAATGCCACCTTACGGTGGCATTTACACACGGGGTTATTTCTACTTATAGAAATCCTTTTACTTTTTATTTGGTTTTTAGTGTTGTTTTATTAACAAAAAATATGTGGCAAAGGTAGCACTTAGTCCTTGCTGTATCAATAGCAAAAAGAAAAGTTCATGATTTCGCCATATTATTGTAATAAACAAACGTTACCGAAACACAGCCTAAGAACCTTAAGCGTAAAATCGCGGATTGCTATTAAATTTTAATACACACGTACTTTTCTTCTAGGTATTCATTAAGTCCTTGGTGTCCACCCTCTCGCCCTAAGCCAGATTGTTTTACCCCACCAAACGGGGCAACGGGGTTTGATATTACCCCTTCATTTACGCCTATCATGCCAAACTCAAGTCCTTCGCTAATGCGGTAAACTTGTTTTAAATCTTGGCTATAAAAATAAGCGGCTAAACCATAGGGCACATCATTAGCAAGCGAAAGCACTTCTGCTTCTTCATCAAAAGGGATGACCGTTAATACAGGGCCAAATACTTCTTCGTGGTATATATCCATTTCAGTCGTTACGTTAGTAACAATGAGCGGGTTTTGAAAGCTGCCGCCTAAGCTGCTGTTATCCCCTATTAGGTCTGCGCCTTTATCAAGTGCATCTTGCACAAGCTGCTGCACTTTCTCTTTCGCTTTTGGGTAAATAAGGGGGCCAATATCTACGTCCTCTTCAAACCCATTGGCTACTTTTAATGAGGCTACTTTAGGCGTAATTTTACTCAGCACTTCATCTAAAATACTGCGCTGAATAAAAATGCGGTTTGCGGCTACACAAGCTTGGCCACTGTTTCTAAATTTAGCCGCCATAAGCCCGTCAATCGCATCATCCAGATCCGCATTATCAAAAATGATAAACGGCGCATTGCCACCTAATTCCATTGAGGTACGCTTAACCGTGTCGGCACATTGCTTAAGTAATTGGCTACCAACACCTGTAGAGCCAGTAAAAGTAAACTTACGGATAATATGTGAGTCAGTGAGCATTTTACCCACTGTTTTAGCGTCTTGCGATACAAGTACGTTAAATGCCCCTTTGACAAAGCCAGCTTGGTCGGCTAGGTATGCTAATGCAATCGCGCATAGCGGCGTATGCTCAGAAGGCTTTAATATAAAACTACAGCCTGCAGCATATGCTGGCGCCACTTTACGTGTCACCATAGCAACCGGGAAGTTCCAAGGAGTAATACCTGCTACAACGCCTACAGGCTGCTTAAAACTGGTTAAACGGTGGTTATTGTCGGTAGGTGGGATCACATCGCCATAACTTCGCTTAGCTTCTTCTGCAAACCATTTTATAAAGCCTGCGCCGTAATCTATTTCGCCCAGCGATTCTTTAAGTGGCTTACCTTGCTCTTTAGTCATTAGCTCAGCTAATGTTTGTTTGTGCTTGATCACAAGCTCATACCAGCGCATTAGCGTTTCACTACGCTCAGTGGCGTTAGTGTTTTTTAATTTTACAAAAGCGCCCTGTGCGGCAGTTATGGCGCTATTGACGCCTTGCTCGTCTATATCACTTACTTCAATAATACTTTGTTGGGTAGCGGGATCGTTAACGCTAAAGTGTTCATTGGTTTTATAAAATTCACCATCAATAAACGAGTCACAAAAAATTAGATTACTCAAAGTACACCTCCGAAAAATATTTTAGGGGTTAGCTTTTAATGCGTGGCATAGAGCCAAGGCTAACTCTTTACGTCTACAAAATAACTTACGAGCTTTACTCGTCACGCCTACAATTTACAAACAAAAAAGCCGCTGTATTAAACAGCGGCTTTTAATAGATTAGTCGTTAATTAAAAACTAGTGCTCTTCATTAACGATATTGAGATTGTACTTAGGTATTTCAACCACTAAGTCTTCATCTTTAATTATTGCTTGGCAACCAAGGCGCGACTCAGGCTCTAAGCCCCACGCTTTGTCTAGCATATCGTCTTCTAGGTCGTCACTTTCATCAAGTGAATCAAACCCTTCACGAATAACTAAATGACACGTAGTACACGCACACGACTTTTCACATGCATGTGGAATGCTTATGCCATTTTTAAGCGCCGCGTCGAGCACAGTTTGCCCCTCAGGTGCTTCAATTGCAGCGCCGTCAGGACACAATTCAGGATGTGGAAGAAAAACAATTTGTGGCATTCTGATCTCTCTTAAATGTTGTCTACTGACTGACCCGTTAGGGCTTTTTTAATTGATGCATCCATTCTGCGCGATGCAAATTCACTACTGGCGTTATCTACTTTTTCGATAGCCGCTTTAATTTCGCTAGGTTGTTGAGCATTTTCGCGCACTTTTACCAGCTCTGCAATTTCAGCTCTTAAACTTGTAAGCTGAGCGTCATCAAGTAACGCGCCATCAGCATCTAATGAAGCATTTAGTGCCTCAATAACACGAAGAGCCTCAACTTGTTGCTCTTTAAGCATACGTGCTTGCATGTCGTCTTTTGCGTTGCTCATCGACTCTTTTAGCATATTAGCCACTTGGTCGTCAGATAAACCAAACGAAGGTTTAACCTGAATTTCGGCTTGCACACCCGTTGATTTTTCCATCGCTGAGACACTTAATAAACCATCAGCATCTACTTTAAAGGTAACCCGAATATGCGCAGCGCCAGCTGCCATTGGTGGAATACCTTTTAAGCTAAACTTAGCAAGTGAACGACAATCGTCAACTAGCTCACGCTCACCTTGTAATACATGCAAAGACATCGCCGTTTGGCCATCTTTAAACGTCGTAAATTCTTGAGCACGCGCTACCGGAATAGTGGTGTTACGCGGAATAATTTTTTCAACCAAACCGCCCATGGTTTCGAGTCCAAGCGACAGTGGCAGTACATCAAGTAATAACATGTCTGAGTCTGGCTTATTGCCAATGAGCACGTCTGCTTGCAGTGCTGCACCCAATGCCACAACGCGGTCAGGGTCGATTGAGGTTAGCGGTTCTTTATCAAAAAAGCTATGTACTTGGCTGCGTACCAGTGGCATACGCGTTGAACCGCCGACCATAATAACTTGTAAAACTTCTTCGTTTTCAATGCCAGCATCTTTAACAGCTCGGCGACACGAACGCAGTGTTTTTTTAACCAGTGGCATAGCCATTTCGTCAAATGTTTCGCGCGTTACTTCTACCGTGTGGTTTTGCCCGTCAAACTCAAGCCCTACATTTACTTTTGCGTATTGGCTTAACGCTTCTTTACAGGCTTTTGCTTTGTTAATAAATAAACGTAAAACCGAAGGTGATAACGCTGATACACCGGTTTGCTGCTTAAAGTAGTCAACGAGTAGTGAATCAAAATCGTCACCACCTAAGCTTGAGTCGCCGCCAGTTGCCATTACTTCAAACACACCTTGGTGTAAACGAAGAACAGAAATATCAAATGTACCACCGCCTAAGTCGTAAACGGCAATGATCCCTTCTTGGCCCGAATCTAAGCCATAGGCAACAGCCGCCGCTGTTGGCTCGTTTAACAAGCGTAATACGTTAATGCCAGCAAGCTCTGCGGCATCTTTAGTACTTTGACGCTGAGCATCATCGAAATACGCAGGAACGGTAATAACAGCGCCTAAAATCTCTTGGTTGCCAAAACTTTGTTCTGCACGCGCTTTCAACGCGGCTAATATGTGGCTTGACGCTTTAACTGGGCTGACTTTTCCAGCCTCTGTTTGAATGGCAAGCGAGCCATTATCTTCACAAAATTCATACGGTAATTGGCCGTAGCTTTGCTCTATTTCAGCCTGTGTTTTACCTAAAAAACGCTTTACCGAAATAAGTGTATTTGCGGGGTCTTGTGTTGCAGCTTGAGCCGCATCGCTACCCACAGTAATACCACCGGCTTGATAACGAACAACCGACGGCAACATTGCCGCACCTAACTCATCTGTTAAAGTGCGCGCTTCGCCACTTTGTACGGTAGCAACTAATGAATTAGTAGTACCAAGGTCAATACCTATGGCTAGTTTATGTTCGTGTGGTGCCGCGCTTTGCCCCGGCTCAGCAATTTGCAATAATGCCATAATGCTCTTTAAACTCGTTTTGCTCGCTTTACAGCAAGTAATTAATCGTCAAATAAACTGTCTTCAATGCGTTCTAGTTCGTCACGTAATTTATAAACAAACTTCAGTTTACGAATATTATCGGCAGCGAGTTGGTACTGTTGCTCGTTGCTGCTTGCTAACTGTTCTGCAAGTTGTGCACTGTATTGCTCGTTAAGTTGTTTTATTTGTTTTTCAAAATTAGCAATGGCCGCATCCGGGTCACTCGCTGATGCAAGCTCTTCAAGCTCTTCGCGCAATTCCATTTGTTGCATTAAAAATAATGGATCTTGCAGTGTTTGTTGCTCAGCGCGAATATCAACTCCCAGTTCGCTTAACATATACTCAGCACGTTTAACTGGGTGCTTAAGTGTTTGCAAGGCATCGTTAATTTCAGCTGCGCTTTGCACCGACATTAACTTATCACGGCTGCTTGCATTGGCATGGCGGTCGGGATGTACAGCACGCTGCAATTCTAGGTAATTTTTATTAATCGTTGCTAAATCAATATTATAATCAACGGGCACTGCAAATAATTCAAAGTAACGCATAGCTTCAACCAGTAATATTCAGAAATAACAAAGCCCTACAGTTGCAGGGCTTCAAAATACAATTACACGTAGCAATTAAACGGTAAAGCTTTCGCCACAACCACACTCGTCAGCTTGGTTAGGGTTATTAAATTTAAACCCTTCATTTAAGCCTTCTTTAGTGTAGTCGAGCTCTGTGCCATCGATGTAAACTAAGCTTTTTGCGTCAACTATTAAAGTAACGCCTTTAGCCGCAAAGGTTTCATCGTCTTCGTTTAACTCGTCAACAAACTCAAGTACATAAGCAAGACCTGAACAGCCCGTCGTTTTAATGCCAACGCGCAGACCTAACCCTTTGCCGCGGTTTGCTAAAAATGATTGTACGCGGTTTGCTGCCGCATCTGTCAATGTCACTGCCATGAGTTTCTCTTCTTACTTCGCTTGTTTGCTTTTGTAGTCTGCAATTGCTGCTTGAATTGCATCTTCGGCTAAAATTGAACAGTGAATTTTCACTGGTGGTAATTCTAGCTCAGCACTGATATCAGTGTTTTTGATGGTTGCTGCTTCATCAAGTGTTTTACCCTTAACCCACTCTGTTACAAGTGAAGAAGAGGCAATTGCGCTACCACAACCGTAGGTTTTGAATTTTGCATCTTCAATAACGCCAGTATCCGATACTTTAATTTGCAATTTCATTACGTCACCACATGCTGGTGCGCCTACCATACCCGTTGCCACTGACGGATCGTTTTTGTCTAGAGCACCTACGTTACGTGGGTTTTCTACGTGGTCGATTACTTTATCACTGTACGCCATAATTCTATCCTCATTACCTGCTAGGGTATGTGCTTACACCACTAATTATTAGTGGTGAGCCCATTCAACTGAATCTAAATCAATACCTTCTTGATGCATCTCCCAAAGTGGAGACATTTCACGTAGGCGACCGATAGAGTTTTTCATTAATTCAACGGTGTAATCAATCTCTTCTTCGGTAGTAAAACGACCAATACTGAAACGAATTGAGCTGTGTGCTAGTTCGTCGTTACGGCCAAGTGCACGTAAAACATAAGAAGGCTCTAAGCTTGCAGATGTACAGGCTGAACCTGACGATACCGCAATGTCTTTTACTGCCATAAGTAACGATTCACCTTCAACAAAGTTAAAGCTGATGTTTACAATACCCGGTACTGATTGGTCTTGTGTGCCGTTAAAATATACTTCGTCCATATCAGCCATAATGCCGTCGATTAGGCGTTTACGTAATGCGCTGATGTGTGCAAAATCTTTTTCAAAATCTTCTTTTGCGATTCTAAATGCAGTACCCATGCCCACTAACTGATGAGTTGCAAGTGTACCCGAACGCATACCACGCTCATGACCGCCACCGTGCATTTGCGCTTCTAAACGAGCACGTGGTTTACGACGAACGTAAAGCGCACCTACACCTTTAGGGCCGTATGCTTTGTGCGCAGAGAACGACATAAAATCAACTTTAAGTTGTTGTACGTCAATAAGTACTTTACCTGCACTTTGCGCAGCATCTACGTGGAACATGATTTTACGTTCACGACACATTTCGCCAATCGTCGCGATGTCTTGAATTACACCTAGCTCGTTATTCACGTGCATGATGCTGACAAGTACTGTGTCGTCACGCATTGTGTCTGCTAGCTTTTGCAGATCAAGCAAGCCATTTTCTTCAACGTCCATATAGGTTACTTCAAAACCTTGACGTTCTAATTCACGACATGTGTCGATGACTGCTTTGTGCTCAGTTTTAGCGGTAATAACGTGCTTACCTTTCTTTTTGTAAAACTGTGCTGCACCTTTAATAGCTAGGTTATTTGATTCAGTTGCACCCGAAGTGAACACAATTTCACGTGGGTCTGCATTTACTAAATCAGCAATATCTGTACGTGCTTGGTCAACGGCTTCTTCAGCTTGCCAACCAAAACGGTGTGAACGTGATGCAGGGTTACCAAATTTACCGTCCATTGTAAGGCATTGCATCATTTCTTTAGCAACACGCTCATCAACAGGCGTGGTTGCTGCGTAATCTAAATAAATCGGTAACTTCATTTCTCTCTCCGCTGCAGGTCAACCTTAAAGTTGACAGCTTACTTGAATGTTTTCCAACTGCTTAATTGCGTTATTGATACTGTTATCTTGGCGCGATGCAATTTCTTTCACATCTGATTTTTCCACCAATTCAGCAAGGGTAATACTGTTCAAAAATTCTTCTATACGTGCGCTTAAATCTGACCACAAATTATGGGTCAAACAGCGCATACCGCTTTGGCAGCCAGTGTTGGCGCCTTGGCAACGTGTTGCATCAACCGATTCATCAACTGCGGTAATAATGTCACCAACAGAAATAACACCGGCTTCTCGCCCTAGTAAATAGCCGCCACCAGGCCCTCGAACCGAACTTACCAAGCCATTTTTACGCAGCCGAGCAAATAATTGTTCAAGGTATGACAAAGAAATTTCTTGTCTCTGTGAAATATCAGCAAGGGCGACAGGACCAACACCTGTGTGCAGCGCAACATCAAGCATCGCTGTAACGGCATATCGGCCTTTTGATGTTAATTTCATAACGCCCCCTGCACAAAGAGTGCAAATTTTAATTACCAGAGTAAATTAGTCAAGTATTATCACTTGATAAAAATTTGATTTAAAAACATATCGCTCAAAGTGAATGTAGTTAACAAATTTTTAATACCTGACCTGTTTGGTCAAGTATTGTCTCCATTGTAATTACCTGAGTAATTTAGTCAAGTATTAGCCAGTCATTTAAACACCCGTTTATATAACTAATTGCTATACCTTACTTAGGAATCGATTTATTTATAGAGGTAAGAATACCGCGCAAAATATTCATTTCAGCCTCTTCTGGGCGTGCACGGTTAAATAAACGACGAAGCTTTGTCATCACAATGCCTGGGTGCTGTTTGATAATAAAACCTGTGTTATAAAGTGTTTCTTCTAGGTGATCGTAAAATAACTCTGTTTGTTTTGAGTTAGGGTAAACGGTGTCGTCTTGTGCTTCTTGCTTAGGTTGCTTATTTAAAAATGCCATACGTGTTTCGTAAGACAAAGTTTGCACAGCCATAGCAAGATTTAGCGAGCTATATTCTGGGTTAGCTGGAATGCATACATGATAATTACACAGCTGTAGCTCTTCGTTAGTTAAACCACTGTTTTCACGGCCAAACACTAATGCCACAGGACCATTTTCAGCTTCTGCCACCAGCTTTTCACCACACTCGCGAGGCTCAACCATAGGCCATGAAAGCGTGCGCGAACGTGCGCTTGTACCAATGGTTAATGCACAATCAGCAATAGCATCTTCAAGCTTTTCAACAATCACTGCATTACCTAATACATCGCTGGCACCTGCAGATAACGCACTTGCATGGCTATCAATTTCACAAGCAGGATCAACTAAATAGAGTTTTGATAAACCCATTGTTTTCATTGCGCGAGCCGCCGAACCTATATTACCTGAGTGTGATGTGTTAACTAAAACAACGCGAATATCGTCTAAGATCATTGCTGTGCTTCTTACTAATGCCAAAAAATTGCGCGAATTCTAACATAAAAGCTTAAAAAGATCCTAGATCCTTAAACCCGATCAACATACCTGATAAGGGTGTTTAAACCATGGCCGCTTTTACATACACATCAAAACGGTTCTTTTTAGTTTTAATTTGCATACTGGGGGTTTTGTCATTTAAAAACGGGGCGTAATCAGGGCGCTTAACCACCACTCGCTTGCTAGCAAGTGGGTAGGCAAATTCAAGTAAATCATCAGCGTCGGTATCTGCACCTACTAACTCTTGAAATACGCGCATTTCTTTTTTTACTAAGGCTGACTTTTCACGGTGTGGGAACATAGGATCTAGATAAACCACATCGGGCATGCTTTCACATTGGGCAAGTAACGTATGGCTGGAGCCAAACACTAAGCTCATATTGTCTTTCATCCAAGGGCCAATTTCACTGTCGCTGTAAGCTCTGTTTAAACCATCGGCCAGCAGTGCAGCAACCACCGGATGACGCTCATGTAAAATAACCTTGCACCCTAATGATGCTAATACAAAGCCATCGCGGCCCAAACCTGCGGTTGCATCAAGTACTACAGGCGTTGCCCCTTTATTAAGACCAACCGCTTTTGCAATAGCTTGCCCCTTACCGCCACCAAATTTTCGCCTGTGAGCGGCTGCTCCGGTAACAAAATCAACATTAATGGCACCTAACTTAGGTTCATCAGTTTTAAATAAACTCAGCCCTGTATCGTCATAGTGCAGGCTAAAACCTTGGCTATTTTGTTGCCAATTTACTAAACCAAAACGCGTTTCTAATTCATTTAAATACGGGCGACACTCTTTAAAGGCACACTGAATAACCACAATACACTCCGACGATAAAATACCGTCAGAGTATATCAACCAGCGAGCTTAAGCGCACTAAAATAGCTCTATGTCAGGGTCTTGGTTAATTGCAGGCTCAATGTCTTCAACTTTATGGCGTAAACTCTGTAAAAACTCACTGCGGCTTTGTGTTACTTGCTCAAACTGATATTTTATAAACGCTAAATCGCTATTGGCAGACACCAGTAACTGCATAGTATGTTCGAGCTGCGATATACATGAATCAAAATCAGCGGGGTTTAAATTATTCTTTTGAAGCTCAATAGCTGTATTTAATGCCTCTAGTTGTGCACAAAACTGCTCTGCTACAGTACTTTGCGTGATATTTTGAGCATTAAACTGGCTTATTATATCTTCCAGTGCCGTGCTAATTTGTTCAGCTTGCTGGTAATTTTTTTCGTTTCTTTCCATAGTAACGACCTTTTCATTAGTAACCTCTAAAATATGAGGAAACAAATCTTTATAACGCCCATATTTTTCGCTCTCATCGACGGGCATATTTTTAACCAGCAACGATAGTTTTGGGTAATT
Source organism: Pseudoalteromonas sp. 2CM32C (assembly GCF_023161925.1). Taxonomy (NCBI): domain Bacteria; kingdom Pseudomonadati; phylum Pseudomonadota; class Gammaproteobacteria; order Alteromonadales; family Pseudoalteromonadaceae; genus Pseudoalteromonas; species Pseudoalteromonas sp. 2CM32C. Next base: position 718,556 of record NZ_JALNTI010000001.1, read on the forward strand.
AATAATAGTGCTCTCGCCTATATCAACAAACCGCTGTGCATCTTTATGTTGCGCCAATAACTCCTGCACTAGTGGGCATACACCACCTTGTAAGCTGTAAAATTCACTTTTATGTTGATACCAAAATACAACCACTACATCCAAATTAAGAGGAGTAAAAAACCCTAAGAAGAACTCACTCAACGTTTGTAAGCTGTTGGCATGATAACTTTGTCCAACGTAGCGCATAATTCGACCCATATCTCCCGACTCGGTCATCGCCATTGCAGCCGTTTTATTGGCTTTGTTTATGTCGCTTTCGAGTTTGACGCACTGCTGACGATACGCATAAAGTATTTTAATACGCGCCATTAGCTCCTGTGCATTAAACGGTTTCATTATGTAGTCAGACGCACCAACGCTGTAACCTTTCACTCGGTCGATAAGCGCTTCTTTTGATGACAAAAACATAACCGGAATATCTTTTGTATCGGCATTTTGTTTTATTTCTTGGCAGACTTGATAACCCGACTTACCCGGCATTTCTATGTCGAGAAGGATAATATCGGGTTTATGTTCGTTTATTAACCTTAGCCCCTCCTCGCCCTCTTTAGCATGAAGAAGTTTACAAAACCCAGCTAGAGACTCTTCAATAATAAGGTGGGTTAATTTATCGTCATCAATGGTAAGTACTAACTTTTCCATACACAAATCCGTTTAGTTGAGTATGCTTAGAGCATAGTACGGCGTGCTGAAATTACTAACGTTTATAACCTATTATCTAAAAACAATAAAAAAGCGCCTAAAAGGCGCTTTTGTTAAATTTAATAAACGACATATTTTTAAGCTGCTATACCACTGTGGCGGAGTAACGCATCAACGCGTGGCTCGCGGCCTCGGAAGTTTTTAAATAATTCCATAGGCTCTTCACTGCCGCCTTTTTCTAGAATATGCTGCATGAAGGCTTGCCCTGTTTGTGGGTTAAAAATTCCTTCCTCCTCAAACTTAGCGTAAGCATCGGCTGATAATACTTCAGCCCATTTGTACGAGTAATAACCGGCGCTATAACCACCCGCAAAAATATGGCTAAATCCATGCTGAAAACGATTGAACTCTGGAGCGTGAACAACCGATGTACGACTGCGCACATCGTTTAATACAGCTTGGATTTGACACGGCTCGCCCGCGACATAATCGTTATGAATTTTAAAATCAAATAACGAAAACTCAATTTGACGCAGCATTTGCATGCCTGAGTTATAGTTTTTAGCGGCCAATAACTTATCAAGCAATTCTTTTGGTAATGGCTCGCCGGTTTCAAAATGGCCCGAAATAAAGCTCAGCGCTTCTTCCTCGTAACACCAGTTCTCTAAAAACTGACTTGGTAGCTCTACGGCATCCCATGCTACGCCATTAATACCTGCTACGGGAGCAGCATCAACTTGAGTCAGCATATGGTGAATACCGTGGCCAAACTCATGGAATAAAGTCGTTACTTCATTATGGGTAAACAAAGCTGGTTTATCACCTACTGCTTTATTAAAGTTACATACTAAATAAGCTACAGGGGTTTGTAACTCGCCATTAGCGCGTACCTTACGACCCATACAATCGTCCATCCACGCGCCACCGCGTTTGCGATCGCGTGCGTAAAGATCTAAGTAAAAACGTCCTCGTAGCGTGTTATTGCTATCAACAATTTCAAAAAAGCGCACATCTTTGTGGTATGTGTCAAAATCGGTTACTTCGTTTACGCTAATGCCAAATAAGCGGTTAACTGTTTCAAATAAGCCACTCAATACTTTATTAGCAGGAAAATAAGGACGTAGTACTTCATCAGAAATTGCGTATTTTTCTTGTTTTAGTTTTTCGCCATAGTAGCCAAAGTCCCACGCTTCTAACTCTGTAATTCCGTGTTTTTGTGCTGCATACGCTCTGAGTTCTGTCACTTCTTGCTCTGCTTGCGGCTTAGATTTAGCGGCTAAATCTTCTAAGAACGAAAACACTTGCTCTGGTGTTTCAGCCATTTTTGTTGCTAATGATTTTTCAGCGTAGCTTTTAAACCCTAATAACTGCGCAAGCTCATGGCGAAGTGCAAGTGCTTCTTTCATAATGTCTGAGTTATCAAACTCACCCGCATTTGGGCCTTGATCAGATGCGCGTGTGCTAAATGCGGTGTAGGTTTCTTTACGAAGTTCACGATTATCAGCGTAAGTCATAATTGGCAAGTAAGATGGAAAATCAAGCGTAAATACCCAACCGTCTAACTCTTTACTTTTGGCTGTGTCAGCAGCAAGCGCTAGTGCAGACTCGGGGAGTCCGGCTAAATCGGCTTCATCAGTAATGTGCTTGTGCCACGCTAAAGTCGCATCCATTACATTGTTACCAAACTTAGATGAAAGCTCAGATAAACGCGCACTAATTTCGCCGTAACGCTTTTGATCTTCGCTCGCTAATGCAATACCCGACAATTTAAAGTCACGCAAGGCGTTAGTAATTGATTTTTGTTGTGCTGTGGTGAGCGTTTTAAATTCGTCACTGTTGTGCAAAGCATTATACGCTTCGTATAAACCTTGATGCTGACCGACAAACGTAGAGTATTCAGAAATAAGCGGTAAACACTGCTCGTATGCTTCACGCAGTTCGTCGTTATTCATAACAGAATTTAAATGAGAAACAGGTGAAAATAGTCGCGATAGTTTATCGTCGGCCTCTTCAAGTGGTAACACTAAGTCATCCCACGTGTATGACTTTTTCGCGAGTACGTCATCGATGGCTTTTCGACAATTTGCTATTCCGTCTTTAAGTGCCGGTACTACAAATTCAGGCTTAATTTTAGAAAATGGTGGTAAGCCTTCAAGGCCAATTAGTGGGTTGCTCATAAATACTCTCTTTGCGTTAATGCATTTCATTTTTAGATTGGGTCTAAAAGTTAAAAAACAACATACTTTTTATTAATCTAGCTATTCAAAAGCCATTAATAACTACTTTTAGGCTCGGTAATAATGAAATGCCTACAGGGAATGCAATCTAAAGCGAGCCCGGTTACGTACTGCAGATATTCTGTTTGGTACTGACTTAACGTATCGTTTTATATCGATAAGGCTGTAAATGTGAATGTTTTTTTACTCAACATAGGTCATCTAAACACTCTTTATTTTTAAAACTTAATGTTATGCTTATGCGCATAAAACTCAACGCCTAAGGACTTAAAATGACACAACACTTTGATTACATTGCAATTGGCGGTGGCAGCGGTGGTATTGCTTCTGCAAACAGAGCTGCAATGCGCGGTGCTAAAGTGGCACTTATTGAAGCAAAACACATGGGTGGTACCTGTGTAAACGTAGGCTGTGTGCCTAAAAAGGTTATGTGGCACGGCGCACAAGTAGCCGAAGCAATTAACTTATATGCACCCGATTACGGTTTTAACGTTGAGGTAAAAGACTTTAATTGGAGCAAGCTAGTAGAAAGTCGTGAAGCCTACATTGGCCGAATTCATAAAGGGTACGACAACGGTTTAGCAAGTAATGGCGTTACCGTTATTAAAGGCTTTGCTACCTTTATTGACAGCAAAACAGTAGAAGTAAATGGTGAACACTACACCGCCGATCATATTTTAGTGGCTGTAGGCGGGCGCCCTACTATTCCAAACATTCCGGGCGCTGAGCATGGTATTGATTCAAATGGCTTTTTTGAACTTAATGAACAGCCTAAACGCGTAGCTGTAATCGGTGCAGGTTACATTGCCGTAGAAATTGCAGGTGTATTACATAGTTTAGGCACAGAAACACATTTATTCGTGCGTAAAAGTAAGCCTCTACGTACATTTGACCCCTACATAATTGACACGCTCGTCGATATTATGGCTAAAGAAGGTCCGACTCTTCATACTGAATGCTCCCCTAAAGAAGTAATCAAAGAAAGTGACGGCAGTTTAACTATTCATTTTGAAAACGGTTACAGCCAAAATGTTGATCAGGTTATTTGGGCCATTGGCCGCACACCTACAACAGACAAGATAAACCTTGCAGCAGCCGGTGTAGAAGTAAATGAAAGCGGTTATGTGAAAGTAGATGAGTACCAAAATACGACTGCTAAAAACGTTTATGCAGTGGGTGATATTATTGAAGGCGGTATTGAGCTTACTCCTGTTGCAGTTAAAGCAGGCCGTACGTTATCAGAACGCTTATTTAATAAAGCACTCCCTGATGATTTAAAAATGGATTACAGCCTAGTACCAACAGTCGTATTTAGTCATCCGCCTATCGGTACCATTGGTTTAACCGAGCAAGAAGCGATTTCTCAGTACGGCGCAGAAAACGTAAAAGTGTATAAATCAAGCTTTGCAGCTATGTACACAGCGGTAACTCAGCACCGACAAGCATGTAACATGATGCTAGTTTGCGCAGGAGAAGACGAAAAAGTAGTTGGCTTACATGGCCTTGGCTTTGCAGTTGATGAAATGATTCAGGGCTTTGCCGTAGCGATGAAAATGGGCGCAACTAAAGCTGACTTTGATGCAGTTGTTGCACTTCATCCAACAGGCTCTGAAGAGTTTGTTACTATGCGCTAAGCTATTTAACCTAAACTCTGGATAATAAATCGCTTAACCAGAGTTCAGGTTATTTACTAATTTAATAACGTTAAGCCCCTTACACATATGTGCTAAGGGGCTTTTTTATTAAGGTTAAATTTGCTTATTAGCTAAATAACTCAATATACTAGCGTGTGTTTATCAACATACCTACAACTGGATATTATGATTACTGATATATTGCTACACCCGTTTCTTGTTTCAATTGTTATGCTTAGTTTTGCACTTGGATTAAAAGTACTTGTTGATAAATTAGCGAGAAACCGCGCAGAAAAAAAAGACAAAGATATTCGCTACATTGCACATAACATTAAGCATTTTATTAATTTTGTGTTGGTGCTGTCGCTGTTGTTTGTGTGGTCGACTGAAATTCAAAATTTTGCGTTATCTATTGCGGCCTTTGCGGTTGCCATTGTTTTAGCTACGCGCGAGTTTATTCAATGTGTTATTGGCTTTTTTTACTTAGTCACCACACGTCCATTTAGAGTCGGCGACTGGGTGCAAGTCGGTGAATATTGCGGTGAAGTAGCAGAAACAGACTGGATAAAAACAACCATGCATGAAATCGACATGCATACTTATCAGTTTTCAAGAAAAACGATTTACATACCTAATAATAAACTCATCACCAGCCCAATTAAAAATCTAAATTATGTAAAACGCTTTGCAACACATAGCTTTTCTATTGTTCGAAAAGAGAGCTTTAACCCTTACCCAATTTACGACACGCTCTCGGTAAAAGCTAAAATGTATTGTGAGGAGTTTGAAGAACTCGCCACTCGTTACAACTCGATTATTGAGCGAAAACTAGATGCAAAAATATCGGGCCCAGCACCAGAAATACATTTTGGAACAACCGAATTGGGTGAGTTTAGAGCCCGCTTTACGCTATTTTGCCCAACCGAGCAGGCACTGGACATAGAGCATAAGCTCACTGAGTGTTTTATGGCGCTGTGGTATGAAGAAGAAATGAAGCATAAAATTGCATTAAGCGAAGTACATAACCAAGTAACTAGCTGATAGAGCGACTAGGCGCGAACGGTTTCGCGCCTAAATTTTAGCAGTTAGACCTCTAAGCTGTTCCACCTACCGTTAGCTGATCAATTTTAAGGCTCGGTTGCCCTACGCCAACCGGCACGCTTTGCCCATCTTTACCACACACGCCAACGCCTTTATCAAGTGCTAAGTCGTTACCTACCATTGAAATATGCTCCATGACTTCAGGGCCATTACCAATGAGGGTTGCACCTTTGATTGGCTGTGTAATTTTACCGTTTTCGATTAAGTAGGCCTCTGATGCACTAAATACAAATTTACCCGAGGTAATATCAACCTGCCCGCCACCAAAGTTAGGTGCAAACACGCCTTTTTTAACGCTACTGATAATATCGGCTTGGCTATGCTCGCCACCTAACATATAGGTATTTGTCATGCGTGGCATAGGTAAATGCGCATACGACTCACGACGTGCATTACCGGTTGGGTTTACCCCCATTAAACGTGCGTTTAGCTTATCTTGCATGTACCCTTTTAAAATACCATTTTCGATAAGCACATTATATGCAGCAGGAGTGCCTTCATCATCTACGTTTAGAGAGCCGCGACGATCGGCCATGGTGCCATCGTCAACGACGGTACATAGCTCAGAAGCCACTTTTTGGCCTACTTTGCCACTAAACGCTGATGCGCCTTTACGGTTAAAGTCGCCTTCAAGGCCATGGCCTACCGCTTCATGTAAAAGTACACCTGGCCAACCATTTCCTAATACCACTTCCATAGTGCCAGCTGGCGCGTCAATAGCTTCTAGGTTGACTTTAGCTTGGCGTACAGCTTCTTGTGCAAACTCCATCCAACGTGGTTTACCGTTTACCAGCTCTTTAAAATAGCCGTAATCTAAACGTGCTCCACCGCCTGCGCCACCGCGCTCACGACGGCCATTTTTTTCAAGCAATACTGAGCAGTTTAAACGAATAAGCGGGCGAATATCGGTAGCAAATGTACCGTCACTGGCCGCAATTAATACTTCTTCGTATACTGCTGACATAGAGCTAATTACTTGCTCAGCGTCGGGAGCGAGCTCTCGAATGTAGTTTTCAAGCTCGCGTAATAAACTCACTTTATCGCTATCGCTCATACTTGAAATTGGTTGATGTGGTGCAAATTGCATTTTTGCTGATACATCACTAAATACTTTAATCGTTTTATCTTCACCTGCATCGGCAATACTGCGAGCTGCTGTAGCGGCTTTGTTGAGCGCTTCTAAGTTGATAGCATCCGAATATGAAAAACCCGTTTTCTCACCGCTTACGGCACGTACGCCAACGCCGCGCTCAACATTGTATGAGCCTTCTTTTACCAAGCCATCTTCCAGTACCCACGACTCGTGATGACTCGATTGAAAGTATAAATCGGCGTAATCTACTTTGTGCTGATGTATGTAAGCGAGCGTTTTTTCGAGCTCTTCTCTATTTAGTTGGCTGTCGTGTAATAAATGCTGTTCAACCGAATTCATAATAAATGCTCTCTAAATCGTTGATGAGACTGCACAGGCATATCTCGTCTAATTTTTTGTAACGGCTCTAAATCAGCGTTAGCGCTAATAAAACCTGTACCACAGGGTAAATTACTTAAAGTACTACCCCAGGGTGAAATAATAATACTGTGGCCATACGTTTGGCGGCCATTTTCATGTGTGCCGTATTGGGCTGCAGCAACCACATAACATTGGGTTTCTATCGCTCGCGCCGCTAATAATGGTTGCCAGTGTGCTTGACCAGTCACCATTGTAAATGCACTTGGCACTAAAATAACTTCAGCACCTTTACGTGCAAGCGCAGTAAATAAGGCACTAAAGCGCAGATCATAACACACTGTTAGACCTAGTTTACCAAAGGGAGATTCAACCACAACCACATCACTTCCTGCTTGGGTAAAATCAGATTCGCGGTAACTCCCTGTTTTATCATCAACGTTTACATCAAATAGATGTATTTTATTATACGTTGCGACGCACTCACCTTGATTATTATATAAATGTGAGGCGGCATAATATTTAGTATTATTGTATGGCTCTGGTATTGTGCCTGCGTTTAACCAAATATTATGGTGTTTACATAATTGGCTTATTTGACGTTTGTATTGCTCAATGTGCTTAGCTGTTAAGAGCGTATCGTGACCGCTTTTGCTAAACACTAAAAAGGCCTCAGGGAGACATACAAGCAATGGCCGTGTTGCGGGAAGTGTGTTTAATGCTTTTTTAAGTTCTGCAATATTGTCGTCAGCATTTAAACCAGAACACATTTGTAAAGCAAATATATTGTGGTTATTAGGGGTCGCTAAATTAATCATTGGTTGCGGTTACTTCAGCATCTTTAAGTTTTAAATCGACTGAAGCTTGGGGCTGGTTTTGCGCCGCTTGTGGTAATGTAACTTCACGGCTTTTTCTATCTAGCTCCTGAACAACAGGCTCACTCATGGTGCCAGTCACTTTAAAGTTAATTTCAGAAATTACGCGCGCAGAGTGTATTACTTTATCTAGTGCCAATGCTGCTAGCCCTGTTACAGGGTTTACCATCCACGCCACAATAACGGGAATACTTGAGGTGACCTGCGGTGCAACAGCAAGATCGTAGTTAATATCAAGCGTATTTAAATTTGCGTAGCCTTTAATGGTTAAATCAGCCGGAACGCCATCCATCTTAGTGTCTTTTGTATAAGCGATACCGTTCTCTAATTGCATAGAACCTTGCATGCTGTTGTAGAAAAACCCTTTTGAAAATACGTCTCTAAAATCAAGTTTTAGTTTTCGAACCAACGAATCTAAGCTCAACAACGAAAAAACCCGTGCGCCACCATCACTAATTTCTGTTAGGTGCCCTTCTGCTAAATCCCAATCAATTTCACCACTGAGGCTCGGGACATCAAATGAGTAAGGTGCGGCTTGCCAAGCAAGATTGTAATTTATAGTGGCCTTAGAGCCCTTAATAGCCGTGGTAATATCAAACTCATCAAACAACGCGCCTATATCATCACTTTTAACTTCACCGCTTAACTGTGTGGTGCCATCTTTCCATTGCCCTTTCGTGCGCAAAATATGATCGCCTTTATCAACAACCAACTCAGAAATAACCAAACGTTTACCGTCACCAAGTAACGACGCGCTTACTTTGTCTAACTGATAGTTGGTAATTTTACAATCTGCACATTCAAACTCTATAGCCGGTAAGTTCGTCAGCCACGTTAAATCGGTGTTAGGGTCTACTTTTGCAGCCTCAGTGATGGGCGCTTCAATTTGCTCTGCAAAATTCACCCGTAAATAATCAGCGTTAAATCGAATAGGCTGGCTGCGCTGCGAGGTAGGAATAAATACACCTGCGCGCAGTTCTTTGGCGTTTAATTTTAAATACACATTGCTTTGCTCAGGAGCTAGGCGCATTTCAAAGTCATTAAACACCATACTGCTAATATCGAGCATGCCAATATTTGCGACTATCTCATTAAGTGGTGGCATAATGCCTTGTGATTCAGGGTCATCCTCGTTTTGGGCCGCACTAATTATTTGATCAATAAGATCAACCCAAGGTACAAGTTCGGTTTGCTCTAGGTTTATTGAAACGCTTAAATCTTGTGAATTTAGCCCTAAATCTTGCTTACCGATAACAAAATGCGCATTACTAAATTGCGATTTTCCATTTTCTAATATTGCATTAAAATAAAACTGCTTATTTACCTGTGCAGTTATAAGGTTTGAAATGTCATCGCCTTGAACAACCGCATCAAGAACCCACGGTTGTGTCTCGGCTTTTTTGTATGGTGCTGGCAATTTACTTGTTAACCCAACAAGGTCAGATTTAACCTGTGCACGATAATTAAACCCTTGCTCGGTAAAATTAAGCACAAGTCCAATATCAACTGCACTTTGCCCTTCTAGTGACCCTTTTAAAATACCTTGCCCGCTATCGATTAAAGTATTGGCATCAAGTTGTGCATTAATATTTATGTTTGCTTTGTAGTCACTCGCTTCACTTTGGCTGTTGTAATTAAGTGCCAGCGGCATCCCAAGCCATGTAGCAGTGGCATTTTTAAGTTCGATATTATCGTTTTTAAAGTTAAGCACGCCGGTTAAGTTATTTAACGCAATACCGGGTGTGGCAATAAATACAGGTAAATCATCTAGCTTAACAGTGCCGCTAACACTTGCACCACCTTCAAACTTTGAACCTACCAGTAACTCAATGCTGGCATCTGCTTCACCTTGGCCTTGTATTACCTCAAAAATATCAGCTAGCGGGCTCGCAATGGGCGTGGTTTTAAAAAAGGTGTACAGGTTTTCCATCGGTGCTTTTTTATCTATTTGCACCACAAGCTCATCGGCATTCATTAAATCGTTAATGCTAACTTTAACGCTGTTACCCACATCTAAATTAACCAAAGAGCCTTGTTGGCTGTAAATATCCATGCGTTCATTAGCAAAATGTAGTTTTACCTTTGCATCTGTTACTGCTGGCCACTGCGGGTCAAACTGGTACGTGGCATTGTCAATTTGAGCAAGTACATCAAATTGCCCTGAGCCATCTTTAAATGGAAATCCTGATAACGGCCCTGCGAATAGAACCTGCGCTTTTGATATTTCACCGCCTTTTATAGCCCCGTTTAAGTAGCTAACTAATTCTGGGCTCATCGCTTTTAACGGAAAATAATGACCGGCGATACTGGCATCCTCTGCAAATGCCTCTGCGTATAAATCAAGACGCGGTGTATCACCAAAGCTCAGCTGCATTTCTGCGGCTAGCGTTACCTCATTGTTATCAAACCAAATATTATCACTGCTAATACGCCAGTTATTATTTTGCTTTGCGAGGTCTAATTCTATATTGAGCTGGTTATAATTAATGTTGTCACTAAAACTATCGCCAGTTAATAAAGTGCCGTTTTCGCCAAATAAGCTGATACGGCCTTTATCTTGATTTAATAAACCGCTTACGCGTAAACCTTGCGCAGCAGGCACTGAATTAAGCTCTTGCCAGCCTATGTTATTGGCGTTAAACCATACTTGCCACTGCTGGTTACTCTCGTAATTAACGTACGCCTGCTGTATTTGACCACTTGGTTTGCGTTTTAAAAACGCGTCGAGAGAGTCAAAATTTGTCAGCGCTGCCAAGTTAGCCAGTAGCGCTATATCTATTTGATTTAACCAAATTTGATTATTTTCACCAAGTTGAGCCTCAAACTCTAAGCTTGGCCATGTCGTATTATTGTTATTAAACGCTAAACCAGTGCTTTTTAAAAACCAATTACCTTGCTCGGGATAAAGATGAAAGCCACCTTCACTTAAACTAACTTGCTGGCTTTGCGCTTCTTTAAACCAAGTAACAGAACTAGGCAGCCACTGCATTTTTATATCGTCAATTAGGCCTTTTTCAATTTTTAACCACGCCTGTAAATTGATATCGCTAGTTAATTGTTGTTTTTCAGTATTTATATATTGCGCCAACCAATTAGACACATCCACCTTATTGGCTTGGACATACATATTGCCAGCAACTTCTTCCAAGCTTTCACCTTTGAGAGCAATGCGTGCGTCAAAGGTGCCCACTGTGATGCCTGGTAAAGCTAATGTTCCGCTACCTAAATGTTGAGACTCTTCATTTTGCCAAATGATATTTTCAAGTAGGAGTTTTCGCTCTTTGTTATCGTCTAAAACAAAATTAATACTGGAGTTTTCTATTGCAAAATGACCGGTATTACCTAAAAACAGCCCTTCTATAAGCTCTTTTTGCTCAAACGAAACATCATCTTGGTTACCGCTTTCAAACAGGTCTGCCACGTTTACCGTGGTATGAAAGCCATTTATAACAAAGTAGTTAGACTTTAACTGCAGGGTTTTAATGCTTTCCCATAAATTAAGCTCTAAGCTGGTTTTTGCAATAGTAAGGGAAATTGGCGCAGTTTCGTTGTCTTTAAACGATAGATCTTCAAGCACAAGGGCTGGGCCATTTCCCTGCCAGCTTGCTGAAATAGCGCCAATAGACAAACTAATAGCAAACTTTTCGTCTAGGTAGGTTTCTATATCACCTTTGTAATCATTTGCGTAAGGGAGTGTGTACTTTAATATTGAAACAATAACGGCCAGTAATACTAAAATTATGGCGCAGGTTTGCCATAACTTTCTAAAACAAAAAAAACAGACCGCTTTTGCATTCATTACATCATTACCACATCAAACTGTTCTTGGCTGTATAAGCTTTCTGTTTGTATGTGTACTTGCTTACCTATAAATAGTTCAAGCTCCGCAAGATTGTGGTATTCATCATTAAGTAAGGCTTCACTTACTGCTGGGGCTGCATAAACCATAAATTTATCGGCTGCGTAGGCGCGGTTTACGCGAACAATTTCACGTAATATTTCGTAGCATACCGTTTCGACTGTTTTTTGTGAGCCGCGCCCTGAACATGCCGGGCATACATCACATAAAATATGCTCTAAGCTTTCGCGAGTGCGTTTTCGGGTCATTTCAACTAGCCCAAGTGCCGACAAACCATTGATATTTGTTTTAGTGCGATCTTTAGCTAGCGCCGACTCTAACGAATGTAACACACGGCTTTTATGCTCTTCGCTGACCATATCGATAAAGTCGATAATAATTATTCCACCTAAATTACGAAGCCTTAACTGACGCGCAATGGCCGACGTTGCCTCGACATTAGTGTTAAAAATAGTCTCTTCTAAATTACGATGGCCGACAAATGCACCGGTGTTTACGTCAACCGTAGTCATCGCTTCTGTTTGATCAATAATGATGTACCCGCCTGACTTTAACGTGACTTTGCGATGCAACGCTTTTTGCACTTCGTTTTCTACATCGAATAGGTCAAATATAGGTCGCTCACCCGGGTAGTACTCTAGTACCTGTGAAAGTTGCGGCACAAATTCTTCGGTAAAAATTTTTAGCTCTTGGTAGGTAAGCTTTGAGTCAACACGAATACGTTCCATGTCTTCACCTACGTAATCACGCAGTGTTCTAAAGGCAAGCGTTAGGTCTTCATGTAATATGGTTGCTTTACTGGTTTTTTTACGACGTGCGGTTATTTTTTCCCATAATTTTCTTAAAAAACCAGCATCGTGCCTTAACTCTGCTTCGCTTGCACCTTCAGCCGCGGTACGTACTATAAAACTGCCATTTTCATCGCCATATTCAGCAACAATTTTTTTAAGTCGAGATCGCTCTTCTTCAGTTTCTATCCGTTGGCTTACACCAACATGCGTTGCGTCTGGCATAAATACTAAGTAGCGAGATGGAATAGTGATGTCGGTAGTGAGTCTCGCGCCTTTCGTGCCTAATGGATCTTTAACCACTTGCACCATAATGTATTGACCTTGGCGCACTAACTCTCGTATATCTTGCACTTTCTTTATTGGTACGTCGTCAACACCTTCAACAATGGAGGCACTGTTTACTATGTCAGATGCATGTAAAAATGCGGCTTTTTCTAAGCCAATATCAACAAAAGCGGCCTGCATTCCAGGTAAAACGCGGCTTATTTTTCCTAGATAGATATTGCCAACAATGCCTAGGTTACCAATTCGTTCTAACTGAATCTCTTGAAGCACACCGTTTTCGATTAGGGCAACACGACTTTCACTCGGTGTTACGTTGATCAGTAATTCTGTACTCATGCTACCCTCTTAAAAATGCGTGTAATAATTGTTCAGTCTCATATAAAGGTAAACCGACAACACTAAAATAGCTACCCGCAATATGCGTAACAAAGCGACCACCTAGCCCCTGAATACCATAACCACCGGCTTTATCTTGCGGCTCACCACTTTGCCAGTAGGCTTTAATCTCTTCATCGCTCAGTTTTTTAAATGTCACATCGGTACTGATAACTTGGCTAAGCACTTTATCTTCAGTCGCAAAAGCAATAGCGGTTAGTACCTGGTGAGTGTTTCCAGACAAGCGTTTAAGTGTATGCGTAAAATCGGCTTCATCGCGTGGTTTACACAACGATTCATTATCAATAACAACGACTGTGTCACTACCTAGTACTGGCCGGTCTGTGTAACCAAGCTTGACACCTGAGCAAGCTTTTAGCCTCGCTAAGCGCTCTACATAGGCATGAGGAAGTTCATTAGGGAGTTGGCTCTCGTCTGCATCAACACTAAATTGCGAAAATTCGATACCAAGTTGAGCCAATAGCTCTTTACGACGAGGAGAAGCTGATGCCAGATATACGGCAGTATTCATTATCTGATCCTAAAATGTCTGCGGTATTTACGAAGTAATAAAAACACCCAAAACCAACTAATCATGCCAGTAAATACCGGCCATAAGTATTGTGGGTTAAAGTAAACACCAAGCAAAAAATGGTTTAGCCAAAACTGCATTAAATGATACAGCGTTAAAAACAAACCAATTAACAAACTTTGCTGCCAAAGCGAGAAGTTACGAATTTTTTGAAAGTTACTTGCGGTAATAAATATACATACCGAAAATGTCAGCGAGTTAACACCTAAAGGTGAGCCTGACGCTAAATCAATGAGTAAACCGACCACCCAAGCAGTACCAATATTCAACCGATGTGGCACGGCCAATGACCAATACATAAGTACTAATAAGACCCAATCCGGTCTAAATGGTTCAAACGAAAATGGCAACGGCATTAGCGCCATAATTAAAGCAAAAAATATGCTCAGCGCAATTAACAATGAATAACGGTTAATCATCGTTTATTTGCTCCTGCTGACTGCGCCATAAAATTACAAGTAAGCGAATACGGTCAAGCAACGCAATAGGCTCTGCATATACTTGTGCAAATGGACGACCTTCATCTCGGTTAATCTCTGTAACAATGGCGACAGGGTACCCCTCAGGAAATGTGCCCCCAAGCCCTGAAGTCACTAATACATCACCAATACGCACATCTAAGCTGTGTGGAACATGCGAAAGCTTAACCACATTAATTTTACCAATGCCTTCAACTACGGTTCGTACGTCGTTTCTAAGTATGCGCACAGGTGTTGCGTGAGTTGTATCGGTCATCAATAATACGCGCGACGTAGTGGAACCTACTTTAGTAAGCTGCCCTACCACCCCCATTTCGTCTATTACCGCTTGTCCTTCGCTTATGCCGTCTGTAGTACCACGGTTAATAACAACTTGATGACTGTAGGGGTTTGAGTGAACCGATAATACTTGTGCAATAATTTTACGATTAGATTGTTTTGCTGACGAACCAAGTAATGCACGTAACTTTTGGTTTTCTCTGGCTAAAAATTGGTACTGTTGCAACTGCTCACTTTGTAGCATTTGCTTTTTTTTCAGTGCTTCGTTTTCAGTAAGGAGTTGGTCTCGCGTGTGTAAGCTTTTAGCACCAATGCTAAATAACTCATAAGGTAAGTTGGCAACATAAATAAGCGGGCTAACCAGTGTATTTAAACTGGTGCGCACAACGGTTCCACCTTCTGTGTACCTATCTCCAGCTATGAGTACGATACTCAAAAGCACTGCGACAAAAAGTCGCAGTTGCAAAGAGACAGTGCGCCCAAACATTAATTTCATTAGTCGTAACTAAAAACGTCACCACCGTGAACATCAATCATTTCTAATGCTTTACCGCCGCCACGTGCTACACACGTTAATGGGTCGTCAGCAACAACAACAGGAATGCCTGTTTCTTCCATTAATAAGCGATCTAAATCTTTTAATAGTGCACCACCGCCAGTCAGTACCATACCATGCGCAGAAATATCTGATGCAAGCTCTGGTGGCGATTGCTCAAGGGCAACCATTACTGCACTTACAATACCCATTAGAGGCTCTTGAAGCGCTTCTAAGATTTCATGTGAGTTAAGCGTAAATGAACGTGGAACACCTTCAGCTAGGTTACGGCCACGTACTTCGATTTCAATTGGCTCATCTGTTTTAAACGCAGAACCAATTTGGTGCTTAATGTTTTCAGCGGTTGCTTCACCAATTAAACTACCAAAGTTACGGCGTACATAGTTAATAATAGCTTCGTCAAATTTATCGCCACCAATACGTACTGATGATGAGTAAACCACACCATTTAGTGAAATAATAGCAACTTCAGTTGTACCACCACCAATATCAACAACCATAGAGCCTGTTGCTTCTGATACCGGTAAACCCGCACCAATTGCCGCAGCCATTGGTTCTTCAATTAGGTAAACTTCTCGAGCGCCAGCGCCCATTGCAGATTCACGAATTGCGCGTTTTTCTACTTGCGTTGCACCACATGGTACACAAATAAGTACGCGCGGACTTGGGCGCATAAAGTTATTGTTATGCACTTGCTTGATGAAGTGTTGTAACATTTTTTCTGTTACATAAAAGTCAGCAATTACACCGTCTTTCATTGGGCGGATTGCTTTAATATTACCCGGCGTACGACCTAGCATCTGTTTTGCTTCGGTACCTACCGATGCAACACTTTTAGGGCCACCAGCACGCTCTTGACGGATAGCAACAACTGAAGGCTCGTTTAGAACAATACCTTCTTCTTTTACATAAATTAGGGTATTGGCTGTACCCAAGTCGATCGACAGATCGTTAGAAAAAATACCACGGAGTTTTTTAAACATGAGGCTGGATGACCTTTGAAATACGTTCTTATATTAGCTGCCTCACTTTAACATGCTCATTTTGATGAGCAATATAAAGTGCAGCGCCTTTGTGAATTTGTTAAAAAAGGAAGCAATGCTTCCTTATAAATTTATCTCTCGCGAACTAAGCGAAAACCAATGTAGTTTGATCTAAAATCAGGCGCTAAAATTAATCGTGTTGATACGCGTGCAAGGCTTGGTGCAAAGTTCCATGCCCCGCCTCTTACTGCCACATCCGATTCACCTGATTTTTTACCGGTCCATTCCCATACGTTACCTACCGTATCGTAAAGTCCAAACGCATTTGGAGAAAAAGACCCAACCGGTGCTGCGCGCTTGTTTGACCATTCACTACCACACCAACCACAGTTAGCTAGGTTTTTACCAATTTCGTTACCCCAAGGGTACTCAGTTTCTGTACCTGCACGAGCTGCATATTCCCACTCAACTTCGCTAGGTAAACGAAATTGCTGCCCTGTCTGGCCAGATAACCAGTCAGCATATGCTTTTGCATCGTTATAAGTTAAACATACAGCCGGAAAGTCACTGCCCTGTTCAAAGCCAGGATTGCGCCAGTTTAAAGCCGCTTCCCATACTGGCTCGCCATTTAAATAATATGCGCAGCCTTTATTTATTTCTGCTTCTGTTTTATACGCCGTATTAGCAACAAATTTTTCATAGTCGCCTACAGTCACTTCCTTGCTTTGCATAGCAAAAGAGTTAGCAATGGCTTTTTCAATAACGGGGCGCTCATTAGCTAATCCGTTACCATTGATATCACCCATTTTAAATTTGCCAGCAGGAATAACCACAACAGGTGTTTCTACATTTGCGTTTAAAACGTTAACATTTTCGCTTACTCTGCGTGTTTGTGTTTCTGGTTGCTCGCGAGTATAGGTCGGTGCAGCAATCGACTTAGGCTTTTTTACTAAGTTAGCATTAATTGTTTGCGCTTTATTTAGGTTTACACGTGCTTGGTAAGGCTT
Source organism: Pseudoalteromonas sp. 2CM32C (assembly GCF_023161925.1). NCBI lineage: Bacteria > Pseudomonadati > Pseudomonadota > Gammaproteobacteria > Alteromonadales > Pseudoalteromonadaceae > Pseudoalteromonas > Pseudoalteromonas sp. 2CM32C. Next base: position 735,743 of record NZ_JALNTI010000001.1, read on the forward strand.
GTAACCTAATTTACGAATTTCAATTTCATGCACACCTTTTGGTAAACGCGTAATTAAACGAGTAGAACCAAAGCTTACACCGTTAATGAATACTTCATCATCGTATACATTAGAGCGAAGTGTTAACTCTACCGACTGATCTTTTTTTTGTTCAACAACCGTGTAATCAGACTTAGACTGAACTGGCTGCTTAACAGAATAATCGCGTACAGGCTTGTTGTTTAAACGCGATACCGAAACTGTATTGTTATTATCCGCGCTATTGCTGAATGTTAACTGACTATCTGAATAGGTAGTGCCATAAGTTGGCTGGTAAGCTGTATTTAGCGGTGAACCGTATTCTGAACAATAACGGTTATCTATACTTAATAGGTTACATAAACGGCTGCTATTCACTTCGCCGCGCATTGAAACGCTTAAGTTAACGTTGTAATTACCTTGGCCGCTAAACGCACTATTAACCACATGGCTACTTAAAATTTGTACTTGCGCCCCTGCTAAATTGCGTTTTGGTTCAACTATGCGCTCTTCGGTTAAGTTTGCAAAAATTTGATCTACAAAGCGTTTGGTTGCTTTTTGTAAACCCATTTGCTGACCACGTTGCTCACAGGCTGCAAGTGTTTCGGTGCGCTTACAGTTTATTGTATGGTTAACCTCAAGCGTACCTTCACGCGTAAACTCGTTACGCAAGCGCTCAACACGAGCTGTTGTTAACTGCTCTTTTAAACTTTCTAAGGTATTTAGTAAAGTGTGCTTAGCAACTCGTATTTGCTCAATATCTTTTCGGTGAGATGCAATTGCCGCCAACTGCATAGAGATATCATCTTTATTTTGCTTGTGATCAACTACCGCCTGTTGATAGCGAGATTGAGCACTTGTAATATTTATTGATGGATCATCAATTAAACGGCGATACATTTCGTTCATCGCGTCGAGCGCTTGGTTTTTTTCTTTATCTAGCTCAGTTGAACGAGAACGAAGTAGCTCTAATTGATTTTGTAACTGACTTTCTTCTTTTAAATGTTTATCAAGTATTCTTGTCGAGTTATCGTATTCTGTCTGTTTAACACTAATCTCTGACTCAATTCCAGTTACGGTAGCTGTGTCTTGTGCAAATGCACTACTTGCTAACAAACTAGCTGTAATTAACAGAGATAAAGGAGTAATTCGCATATATTCCAGTCCCAAAAAGCGGCAATTATTTGGTCGTTATTATTTTTTTATAATTAAAGTCTTATGCTATGTACTTGCAGCGCAAAACACAAGCTTTGTTCAATTATTATCTTAGTTTACAACTATTCGCCCGTTTCACGCTAGTAAATAACCTGATCATTTACTCTAAAGCCGAAAAATTGTGAAACAATGCTTAGATTCTCATTAAATTCATAAACTTACACTTAACAGTGAAACTATTTTATTTTAGGTTATTGATCACCGTTAAGTGTCACTTTGTATTAAAGCTAGCGTATTTGCGTTATTTAACCGTTAACCATTAAAAATAACGTTATCAAATAAACTAGCAAACTTATAAACACTTATTTTTTGTACTAACACTCAGACGTAAATACGCTTAAAGCGGGCGCAGTAATTATATTTTGTTTAGTGTTTTTTTTGGCTTCAACATATTCAATACGGCAATTATCTACTGCAGAATAACTGTTGGGATAAATAATAGCTTTTGCAACTTGTGGGTTGCTAGTAATATTAAATTCCCCAGTATTATCACTCGCAAACTTAGTATCTAAAAATGCTTTAAAAGCGGCCTCGGTTGCAGCAGGGTAGCCGTAAACAATATCAACCATGTTTTCTGAATCAAGCTCGATACTAGCATTAGCTTTATTATGCACATTTTTTATAATGGCTTTTCCATGCACAACGCTTATTTCAGCTTGAATTGATACTTGCAGTGTTTCAAGAATGGATGCGTGTGCCTCACCTTGAAGGTTTAAAAAGCGCGGGGCAAAATAAACAGCTAACGCACCAAAAGTGACAATAACAATTATTAGCTGCAGTAACGAAAAGCCAACCTGTTTTTTTATAAGTATTGTTTCTTGAAATTGCTTCTTCATAACTAAACTCCCTTTACAATTGGTTAACTTTAAAACATGTTTGCCAATCTAGCTACTCAAAATTTAATCAACGCACTGTTACACACAACAATCCGTCGTAATTTTGCATAGCCCCTTTTGTTTATAAGCTATAAAATTGGTCATGTATTTTATTAATCCTTTTAATTGAGAAAAAATGCCTGCATCTTTCAAAATAAATGAAACCACTATTACGCAAACAATTGATGATCCGTGGTTAAAAAGTAAAGGCATTGAGTTACTAGTAAAACGAGATGATTTGCTTCACCCTCTAATAAATGGGAATAAGTGGCGCAAACTAAAATATAATTTATTAAAAATGCAGTCGCAGAATAAAACTGAGCTACTTACTTTTGGTGGGGCGTTTTCAAACCACATACATGCATGCGCCGCAGCTGGAAAAATCTTTGGTTTAAAAACACATGGGATTATTCGCGGGCCTAACTTAGATCTAAGCAACCCAACAATTCAATTTGCACAGCAGTGTGGCATGCAGCTTCATGTTGTTAATCGCATTGAATATAAGTTACGAAACGATTCACAATACCTTGCTGAGCTTCAAGAGAAGTTTCCAGATGCGTATATTCTTGCCGAAGGCGGGACAAATACCTATGCAGTACCCGGTTGTGCAGAGCTTGCACAAAGTTTACCAGAACACGATTACCTAATTTGCCCCACAGGAAGCGGAGGGACATTAGCAGGGTTAATTGAGGGGAGTAATACAGCAACACAAATAATAGGAATTGCAGTTTTAAAGCAAGCGCAATATTTAATAGATGAAGTCCGGGAGCTAAGCTGCAAAGCAAAGTCACAAACTAACTGGCAATTACTTTGCGACTTTCATGGAGGTGGTTACGGTAAATTTACCCCTGAGTTATGGGCGTTTTGCCAATATATGGATATTACACATAATTTACCATTAGAGCCTATTTATAGTGGTAAAATGATGTACGCAATATGGAACCTAATAGAGCAAGATTATTTCCCTTCTGGCAGTAAAATAATTGCGATTCATACCGGTGGCTTGCAGGGGCTAAAGGGTCTTAAATACAGAAAACTAATTTAGGCATACTTCTTTTCGGTTAAGCCCCATTGCATAAGGCGTTAATTTACAAAGCTTAAATATTTTAATGAAAAACAGCCTGAGTTAGCTCTTGTAAAGGCTCCGAAAAATAAAAACCTTGTGCGCCAGCAACGCCCAATTTAGTTAACATAATGAGCTCTTTTTGAGTCTCAACGCCTACGGCATAAACAGGAAGGTTTAGCATTTTACCTGCATCAACAATCTCTTTAATACATTTTTGATTATGCGATTTTTCATTAACTAAGTGAACGAGTTCATAGCTTAGCTTTAGGCCTATTACCTCTTCACAGTGAATAAGCAAAGGAATGTTTTCACTCGTTTTTACATTATCAATAATAATATTAGATCTGTGTTTTTTTATTGTATTTAACGTAGTTGATAACGCATTTTTGTTGTTGCAAAAGAGAGACTCACTCATTTCAAACTGTAATTGACAGCTTAGATTAAGCTTATCCATTTGCATGGTTAACCAGCTCCAAAACTTATCGTTAAGCCAGTTTTTAGGATGCATATTAATACTTACGCTCAAAGGCGACTTCTCTGCCATTACAAGTGTTAGTATTTGCGACAATACCGCCTTATCTAGAATTAACGCGTCATCTTTACTCTCAACTTGGTTAATAAAATACTGAGCCGCTAGTAATCCATGCATGTCGTGTCTTACTCTAATTAACGCCTCATGCTGGATAATATCACCACTAATCAGATCGAAAACAGGCTGAAAAGACAGCATAAATTTATTTTTCTTAATATTGTTTATAACCTGCTCATTACAAAATAACACTTCTTGGCTTTTGCTCAGCGCCAACCGGTGACGGTGTAATAACATACTATTTTTTGAAAGCGTTAGGGCCGACTGCGCTATTTGCAAAACCTTTGATTGATCAGCTCCTAGACGAAAATTACACGCACCCAATTTAACATGCTTACGAGTCGTATTTTTTTGATGGCTTTGGCACACATTAAAAATTATTTTATGCAAACGCTCCGTGTACCGATCAAGCTCTGCAATAGGTACGTTGTAAAGCATAATGGTTAGCTTGTCTGGATTAATAAGTTTCACAGCTACTTTTTTTATCTCTGGAATACCTTTTAGAATAAAAACTTTAAAACTAGTTTCTAAGTCGGTATTTTTGTCAAACTTACACTCCCAACTGACCAAAACAAACAAACTATGATACTGTTCAGCGGCAGCATATAGTGAGGCTAACTCCTCACTTTCAACATTTTTAACCACATTTAAATTGGAAATACTACTAGTCAATTTTGTCGGCTTGTGATGACGACTTCGGTGTTTTAATTTTCTAAAGTTAGCAGCGCTTCCCCAACGGTATAATGATATAGCGGCACCCACTATCACCAGGTTAAGTAAAATAAATAAGTAGCTTTCCATTATCCACACAGGTGAATGGTAAAGGCCTAAGTTCAATGTTTTATATGAAAACACCTCAAGCTGCGGCTTTATAATGTTTTTAAAGTGGAGGGAAGACGACTCAGGTGCAAGCATAAAGCCATTGCTTTGTGCTAAAACAGACAGTGTTTTTTGATTCAAAGGGGCATTTAATTGTAACTCATAAACTTGCTTTGTGAGCTGCTGGCCAGCGCTATGTACTTTTAAATGTAACGCATTGCTTAAAATGAGGTTAAAGCCAATAAGCGATACAACAAGCATGACCAAACAAATCGGCTTAAAATATCTTAATAACCAATACTGCCCCTTAGACATAACTCACCCACACGTAATATTAGTCACTAAAGTGTTGTTCAAAAAAGCCATAAGCACAAGGTAGCCAATTAACTTTAAATGTAAAACAGTACTTAAGCTAATTACCATTATTAGCAACACGAGAAAATTGGCTAACATTGATGGAGTGAAAGACATAAAAAAGCCGCTTAATAGCGGCTTTCTATAATTTATTTCAACATTCTTTCTTTGGTTAGAACGGTAGTATCCGTAAAATTTCACAACACTAGCCAAGCGAGTGACTGAGTGAATGAAAAAATCTATATAAAATAAGGGTAATCAACCAGCAAACCACTTTCTTATCACACTCTAATTTTACACTTATAATTTTTTCGTAAACATAATAGTGAACCAGCCCCTAATTAAGCGTATTGCAACGTTTAAATTGACACTTTTCAATTTAAATAATTTACGCTGATTCCATCAGCGGTACTCATTCATCCATGAATTTTTGCAGTGTGTTTAACCATAACATTTGAGTACGACTTGTTCCAACAATTCGGGATTGATGTTAACGATAAACATCGAATTGTCACTGCAACCATGCGGCTATGAAGAGCCTCTTAGTGCAATAACAGACATTGGCACAGAGCTACGATTTTTAACTTTTACGTTTGCTCGCTATAAAAGTACAAAGAGAAATGAACATCACTATTACTGTCAATACTGGCGGTTTTGATTGAAATGGTAATACTTCAGCAGGTACGTTTGGCGATAAATGAACATAAACTGCGACAGTCATAATAACCAAAGTCAACAATGTAGCACTCTTAAGCAATATCTCAGCGGTGTTAGCGGAGATTAACTTATCTTTGGTTAATACCAGCAAATACATTATACCTGCGGTAATTTCACCCATTTGTCCTGCAAATTTGGCGAGTTTAGGCAATGGCAAGCCACTTAACTCAACTTGAGAAGCGAACATCGTAGCAAAAGGTTGAAAGAACTTTGCTGTTCCACCTAACACCATAAAGCCACCTAATAGCGCAATTACGAAGGTTTGGATCTTGTTTCCTGTACTTGCGTTTGAACGAAAAAGGTAAGCTATTGTGATTAATGCCATTGTACTAATCATACTAACTTCCAATAGAACTTGAGTATTCATCAGGTCAACTCCAATAAAGAAAACTATTTATCATCCTGTAAGAAGCTTAAGCTTCTTCTGGCTGTAAAAGGAATTTAGTAACAAACAATCTAACGATCGGTGCAACTACTGCTAAAAGTAATAATGCGGGTGGTACTACTTGTGCAATAGCCGCCCCCCAAGCAGCAAAGAAATCACCATCAAGTGGCAAATTACGATAGGCCATTATTCCAGACATTCCTAATAACATGGTTGGTAGCACCATAGACATCATTAACGGATATTGAAATTTACGTGGAAACTTTTTCATCTTTAACTCCAAAACTATTCACTTAATTTAGTCACTGCGACTAATCAATGAAGCTATTCTAATCGCTTGCCATCCATTCAAAAATAGACAATAATGCATTTTAAGAATACATATATGTAGCCATGAGTTAACTGCAAGTCTGAAGGTGGGAATATGATAAATACAAAACAAATGACTAACTTATATTGGTTTTGCTTATCTGTTGAATCTGGAGGTTTTGCTGCTGCAAGTATCAAAGCTAAAACCTCTGCACCTACGGTTTCCCGGTCAGTTGCTCATCTTGAAGAGCAACTTAATGAAAAGCTTCTTCATAGAGACGCGAAAAATTTTAGACTTACCAATGCTGGAGAGGAAGTCTACAAGAAGTTTTCTCATGTTTTCGCTCAACTAGATGAACAATGGCTCAGCTTATCAAATAGCCAAGGAGAGCTTACTGGAGATATTCATATCTCGTGTCCTGAGCCTTTTGCTGATTTCTTTTTACAACCGTTAGCCATAGAGTTTATGAAGCTGCACCCCAACGTAAACATTTTCGTTCACTTTGCCTCTGATGCTGAAGGTTTTATCGATGAACAAATTGATTTGGCGATTGTTACCATGCCAGCTACATCGCCAAACTTAGTGCAAAAAAGGTTATTTGAGGCCGAACTAGCCTTGGCTGCTTCCCCTGAATATTTAAGACGCCACCCTGCACCGGATTCGGCAGAAGCACTGCTAGGCCACCAACTATTGGCGGGCAATAATTTTCCTTATTGGCATTTAAAAGAAGAAGACAAAACGATAAAAATCCCCGTAAAACCTAAGTATGCGATTAACAGCTTACGGTTGAATATTCAGGCAGCTATTGCTGGAGCAGGCATATGTTTATTACCTAAAGTGGCACTAAAGCGTTTAGCAGAAAATAACAAGCTAACTCCAATTTTACCCAAGGTAGAGTGCCCAACTGGAACGGCATACATTGTTTGGACTGACAGAAAAATGATTTCTTCCCGTGTGGTAACTTTTCGTGATGAAATTTTTAACAATATGAACAAAGGAGCAGAAAACTTGTGGGGCGCTATGTTTCAATAAAAGCTTATATATCTGCACCGATGCTCTTAATATAAGAACCGAGCAGATTGTGATCGGTTCTTAGCAAGTTACTCAACTAGTGTTTTTAGTGCCTCTTTTAGCTTAAATTCATTCGCTCTTAAACGAACATCTTCAGCTTGGTCTATCCACCGAATAATTCCATCTTCATCTATTAACAAAGTTGTTGGAATTGCCATAGGTTTATATTTCATCACCATAGGAAACGGCAAACCAAAGAACGTTTTGCTAGATGCACTTTCACCGCCTAATGCTTTGTGATGTTCAACACCAAATTGGCGAATTACCGTTAGCTCAGGATCAGACAATAGCGTATGGCTTAACTGATCTCTTGCTTGGTGCTTTTTAGCTGATTGAATATCATCATTTGAAAGCGCAACGATGTTGACATTATATTCATCAAAAAGAGGCTTCATTTCTTCAAACATTTGTAGCTCGGTACTACAGTACGGACACCATGATCCCCGAAAGAACTTTAATAACGTTCTTCGGCCTTTAAGTTGGTTAGCGTCATATACCGTACCATCGATATCCTTAGCTTGAAATTGAGGTACTTTGTCGCCTACTTTTATTTGCAAATTACCTAGAGGAGGCTTCGCTTCTTTAAAAGTTATGATAAATACCGTTGTCATCATTAAAGGCATGGCAGACAGTAATATTACAAGTACTGACCCAATGGATAGTGATTGAACAGTTAGAAAGATCGCGATAGCGCTAAACAATGAACCAATTGCAAGTGCAGTAATAAATAGTACTGGCACTTTAGGTGTTCTGCGCTTTTTAACTTTGGCAAAATACAAAACTGCGCCTATCGCTGTAGTCAAAAAACCAAGTAAGCTAAATAAAATATCTAAAGTCATGACGTTAGAACCCATGCTGCTGGGCTAATTCTTGCAACACTTGCTTAAAATTTTCTTGGGGCTGCGCACCTGTTAGTGCGCTTGTACGGTCAAAAACCACCGTTGGTACACCACTAACGCCTAGTTGCTGCCACTGAGCTTCAAGTGTTCTAACTTTTTGTTTTATTTCTTCATTGTTTAGCGCTGCTATTGCTTTTTCTCTACTGATACCCACAGCACCTGCTTCTTCCAACAAGACCTCTTGTTTTGAAACATCTTTTTTCTCAGTAAAGAATGCTGAAAACAAACGCATCTTTAAATCCATCTGCTTACCTACACTATGGGCATAATCAAGCAGTATGTGGGCATCAAAGGTGTTAACTATTTTCATGCCATCAAAGTAGTTAAACTCGAAGCCATAATTAACACCAGCTTTGGTAATATTAGCTCTGGCTCGATCACTATCTTCTTTTGAAGAGCCATACTTTCTCGCAACATGAGCACGTAATTCCTCGCCCTCTGATGGCATATCAGGGTTTAATTCAAAAGGCTGCCACACTATGTCAACGTTATCTTGAAGACCTAACTCTTCTATTGCTGCATTTAGGTGATTAAAACCAACAATGCACCAAGGGCAAACAACATCAGAAATAATGTCGAGTTTAATTTTTTTAGTCATTATTCAGCTCCAATGGAAAAGCTTGCATCACACAAGCTACTAAAAAGTATATTGAAAAAGTTTTATAGACGTTTAGTATCTAATGCACCGTTTAGGATTTTTTGCATTGAAAGTGACATCATTTTGCGAGGGGTTAAATCAGCCATAAACGCCATAATATTATTGCGCAAACCCGGCACGGTCAAAACACGTTTACCAACACCTTGCAAACCAACTTTTGCAACTTCCTCTGGCGACCTAGCGTCCATTGGCACTTTTTTCCAATTAACACCAGTGCTCACTGCCATAGGAGTTTGGGTTAAGCCCGGAGAAAGAATACTCACATCTACACCCTTCGACTTAAGCTCTCCGTAGAGTGATTGACCAAAGTTTATTACGAATGCTTTTGAACCCGCATATGTTGAGAAGTAAGGAGAGGCCATTTGACCAAACATGCTTGCAACCAACAAAATTCCGCCTTTACCCCGTTCAATCATCGTTTGACTAAAGTGGTGACTTAGCTCCATAGTAGACATCACATTGACTTGCAATAGTCGCTTTTCTGCTTCTAAATCATTCTTTTCAAATGCACCATTGGTTTCCAACCCTGCCGACAAAGCCAACAATCCGATATCGTGGCTAACGGCTTTAATTTTCTCGACACCTTGCTCACTGCTTAGATCAGCAACAATGATATCTGTTTGAATGTTGAAATCATTCTTAAGCTGTTGTGCATAATCCTTTAATTCTTGTTCTCGTCTTGCAACAAGAACAACATCCATACCATCAGCAGCTAATTGTTTAGCCATCTGCTGACCAATACCCGATGTAGCACCTGTTATCAGTGCCCACCCACCATATTTTTGCTTAAAATTAAAAGACATAATGCTTGCTCCTAAAAACTCTTTCTAGTGCTCACCTCGTCACAGAGACGAGGTAAAATTTGACTAATTTATGCTCGTACTATTTAGTCCAAGCAAATTTTGCGAACATAGAGTCAACCGGTGTTTTAGCTACGTGGTTAACATAGTTACTGATTACTTTTTGTGATAAACCAAGAATAATTTCAATCACTTGTTGCTGACTGTAACCAGCAGCGAAAAACGCTTCCATTTGCTCGTCAGATACGTTGCCGCGCTCACGTACCATAGCTAAGGTAAAATCATGTAATGCTTGTAATTTGGCTGTCGGCATTGGTTCGCTGTTACGCAATGCTTCAGTTAATGCAGGATCAACTTTCATTGAATGTGCGATTGCTGTATGAGCAGGAACACAAAAAGTACACTCATGCTCAACATTAATGGTTTGCCAAACAACAGTTAACTCTTCTGCATCAAATGAAGTTGACATAAATAACTGATGTAGCTGTTGGTAAGCTTTTAGTGTTTCTGGTGACTCAGCCATAGCTGCATACAAACCCGGTACAGCACCCATCTGCTTAACTGCACCTTCTAACATTGCTTTGCTTTTCTCTGGTGCTGTTTCTACTGTGTGAAATGTAAATTTGCTCATTTTATTTCTCCAAATATCTTAGGCGAGTGCCTAACCTGTCTGTCATGTATATGTGGCGTAATACTTACTTCGCCTCGTTGATGTGGTGTACTTTAAATCAACTTGAACGATCGTTCAAGCATTAATTTGAGCGATCGTTCAAATAGATAGCCCTTTCGAAGCTATCTACCTGAATTAATTAAACATAAAAAATTAAAAAATTTTCAAACAATCCCTTAATGGGATATTGGTTATTTATCGCTTTACCTTGACTCGATAGAAACTTATAATTGAACGATTGTTCAAGTGGTCTTTATAGGTAGATGTAATGGCAAAGACAGCGAAATTTGATCGCCAAGAGGTGATAGATAAAGCAACTAATCTTTATTGGAAGAAGGGCTTTCACGCAACTTCAATGCGTAATTTACAAGATGAGATTGATATGCGTCCCGGTAGCATATATTCAGCATTTGGTAGCAAGGATGGTTTATTTAAAGAAGCATTAAGAAATTATACCGATATTGGATTAGCTCAGATGCAAAGCCTTGCAGAGCAAAATAAATCCCCCATAGATACACTGAAAGCATTTGTTAAAGCGCTAGTCATTGATACACAGACTGATGCGCCAAATGGTATGTGTATGCTATCAAAAACTTTAGGTGAATTGACCGAGGAAAATCAAGAGCTGATTGATGTGACTAAAAACCACCTTGGTGAAATTGCTGATGAAATGGTCGTATTGATTGAGCAAGCTAAAGCTAATGGCGAAATAGATAAAGCTAAAGATGCCCAAGAACTCGTGGAGCATATTCAGATTCAAATAGCAGGCTTACGTACATTTGCGAAAATAAATAGTGATAAGCAGCTACTAGACAAAAAAATAGAAGCCATATTTATTAATTACCCATTTTAGTCTTTATTATTTATAAGGAAGTAAGCATGCCGCAGCAAGTTATCTTATTTGACATCAATGAGACTATCTTAAACTTAGCTCAATTAAGGCCTAAGTTTGAGCAGTACTTTGGCAACGAACTATTCTTGGATACTTGGTTTTCAATGTTACTCCATTCATCTACCGTATGTTTAACAACCAAGGTAAACACAAACTTTAAAGACTTAGCAGTGGCGAGCTTAAATGCACTCGCTGGTCGATTAGATAAATCGTTAACTAGTGAGCAAAGTTGCGATGTTATAAGTACATTAGCAAATTTACCTGCGCATGATGATATTAAGCCTGCATTGGTTTTATTGAGAAGTGTGGGTTTCAAGCTTGTTGCTTTCTCAAATTCATCTGAAACTTTACTTAAATCTCAGTTAAAAAATGCTGGATTAACCGAATATTTCGATAACGCTATTTCAGTTGAAAACACAAAGACTTTTAAGCCATCCGAAGATGCTTATAAATATGCCGTTGAAAAGCTAAATGTCGCTTCTCATAACGTGACATTGGTGGCCGCCCATGACTGGGATACCCATGGCGCTTTATGCGCCGGATTAAATGCGGCTTTCTTAGACCGATTTAACGCACCATATAACCCAACTTATAAAAAACCAGCAATTATTGGCAATTCGATGGGGGAAATTGCAGATAAGCTGATTGGGTCAAAGTGACTATAATTCAGCGTCCGTTGTTCGCTCTTTAGAGACGTATATTATTGAGATAATAATTCAACTAAATAACTATTTCGCTTATGCGAGTTACTATGCGCTTCTGTGATAATCCTTAAATCATGCAAACTACCAATTATATGGATCTCAGCCTCGGCTCTTGTTATTGCTGTATACAGCCAAGCTCTATCTACGATTTTTCCTTTTTGTAAGACTATAATAATTCGAGGAAATTGCGACCCTTGAGCTTTATGAAGTGTTATTGCATAACCCAGTTCCATGCAATCCAATACAGATTGGTTAACCTCTATCACCTCACCAGTATCTAACGTTACTTCACCGTAGGTATCACCAGAAAAATTAACACTGGTTAGCGTACCAAGAGAACCATTTTGTATGCATTTATCGTAGTGGTTTTGAGTAAAAAGTATTTGATCATTTAGTCTTAGGTTTTGAAAGTACTGCTCTCCGTGCATAGTGAATTCCAACAACTCACCATCAGGGTTAACTGCCTCTTGCGTTAACTTGTTTATATCAGCAACTAACTTCTTAGTTGGAGCCATGATTCGACTATCACTAGGTGATTTCTGGTATAGGTCACAGCATACTCTGGCTATGTCTTCTCTCTCAGTTTGATGAAAATATACTGCTCCCGATGAAAGGTTATCAGGAACAATTCCTTGATTAATCAATTTTGAATATTCAGGGATTCCTGTTGTGCCTTCTTGCCGTTTTACTATATCAAGTTTGGTATTAGTAATTGTTTCGGCAAGAACGATATCAGCCAGCACTTTACCGCAACCAATAGGCGGAAGTTGATCTGGATCACCAGTAAAAATAATCCTGACTGATGGGTGTATGTGATTCACTAAACGGTACATCATTGGCAAATCAATCATACTAGCTTCATCAATTACCAACAGATGTTTCTGTTGCTCTGAAGTTGGCTCTATAGGCGCTTCTCGTAACAACTTGGCAATAGTTGATGTGATAAAACCGATAGACTCATGTAAACGCATAGCGGCTCTACCACTTAGCGCTACAGCGTGTATTTCAAACCCCATTTGATAGTATGCTCGAAGCGCTGTTCTCAGTACCGTGGTTTTACCTGTTCCTGCACCACCAGTGATACAACTAATTGCGTTATCTAAGCACGTTGTAACAGCCTCAGTTTGCTTTTGCGTTAATTCATAAGGTAACTCACTAACAGCTTTCAGGTAGGCGCTGTTGGCTTTTTCATCATAAAGGTCTGTTTGCTCAGATAGCTGTTTTAGTCGTTTAGTAACGACATTTTCCATCAGCAACTGAGCTGTAGGGTGATAATTTCCCGTTTCAGTGTTGAGGATGTATTGCGCTTTATCGTAACCAGCTTTAAAAGCTTGGCTAACGAGTTCTTTGTCTTTAAGTAGTTTTGTTAGCCTTGGACGCAGATCCGTTTGTGATGTATAGGTATGGCCTTTTTCAATTTCCTTTCTAATTGCTATTTCTATGGCTGCACTCAAGCGTTTGTCATCGTCTTTTTGTATGTTTAAGCCCGATTCTGCGTTTGAAGCGATTAAATCAATATCTTCAAATGACATGCCAAAACCCACCAAAATGTATGGGTTATGTTTTATCGCTTCAATTGAATTTTCACTATGATGTTTTAACAGTCGTTGTTGAACAGTGGCTGGAATTTTCCGTTCAGACATCCAGTTACAGAACCCTAGGTTTTTATATTTTGCATAACCCTTGAACAAAGCATTGATTGATTCGTCACTGAGAAGCTTTTTAAGGCGTAATCGAGACTCAGCGTTGTCATTACTAGCAATTGAGTGGAAATCTTTGCCTAATAACTCCCAGAGCGCCCTAGCTTTACTTTCACCGATACCCTTAAAGTCATTTTCTTTAGCAATAAACTTGATTAGTTGCTCACCTGTCTCTGGCAACTGACATTCAACGTGCGCTGGTGACTCGTATGTATGCTGCTGCATTACATAGTCACCTGTATCCATGTCTTCAACTAGCCTGTTGCCTCTGACAGACCAGTGTTGACCAATTGCAGGTTGCACGGGAATCTCGTTAGGGTGAGTCTTAATGGTGACGTAGTATTTGCCACTATTTATTTTGTATGAGTTCTTCCGCAGCGGCACACCGCTGAAAATAACCATCTTTGAGGAAGCAAATGGAATGCTAGTGACTCGGAATTGTTCTTCATGAGCTACCGAGTTCATCTTGGCATGAACCCCATTTCAGCAAGCGTTTCTGATAATTCGCCAAACCGTTTTAATCTATTTTCAAGCTCTTGAACTTTAGCTTTCAGCTCAACATTTTCGGCTTCTAGACTAGATAAGCGTTTAGAGTCTAATAACTTACGGTTGGTAGTATTATCATATTGCTTTGGCTTACTGTTAGCGCCCTTAGCGTTTTCAGTAAGCCTTGGCAAAACCCCCGTATCTCGAAGTCTATCTTCCAAGCTCTTAAGCTGCTCTTTTAGCAATGGATTCTGATTCAAAGCAGATTTTCCGCAACCAACAGCTTTAGCTATTTCGCCACGGTTTAACTGCCCTCTAAAAATGATCTGTTTAAAGTCATCATCAGATTGTGATGCAGCCCAAGCGATGAAGTCATCTACATTCTTTTGTGCTTTTTGTTGACCGTTTAAGCCTTTTCCTGTTGCCATTACGAGCCACCTGTCCTGCGCTTCAATTCAGTCAACGGTTGTTCTAACATTTCAACAGCGTCATCAAGTGAGTCTATTCTTATTCCATGTTTATAAGCGTTGAACTGCCAAAGTACGAACCTCTGCTTGTATTTCTCTATTGTTTTATTGGCTCTAGCTAACTCGGCTTCTAGTCCTTCAATTTGGGTCATCAGGTACTCTACGTCACTATCCTTACTATCCTTAGTCTTTACTTCTTCAACAGTGTTTTCCCTCAAAAACTCTTTGCGTGCAGTAAAGGCTTCCTGAATCTCTTTATAACCAGATAAAGTTTGACGAGTAACATCCTCCAATCCGAGCATAGACTTAACCTGCTCACATAAAAGAGGCCAAGTTAATTTACCTTTCCATGTATCAATTAGGTGTAATATTTCAGTGATATTGTCGCTAGTAACTATGATCTTGGGCATCGTTAAAGCTCCATCAGGTTGAATATTTCATCAGAAAAATCTATCTCTTCAGGACTTACTACATCAGTTACCAGCCCTTTCTCCCTCAACATTTCTTTAACAGGAGAGGGGTCATATTCTTCTGGAATTCTAATCGGTGTGCCATCAGCGGTATTCTCGTCTTCCAGCAAGCGGATTTTTGTTCGAATATGAGCTAATCGCCAACCTTGATTAGTTACCCAACGATCTGAACCAAAGGTGCCCATTTCATGGTCAAGTAAAGCTTTATCAAGTTGTTGTTGAATTTCCTTCTCTCTCTTTTTGAGTAAGACTAAAGAGTCACTAAAACCTTTGATACAGACCAGCTCTTTACAAGTTTCACAATCACCGTTTCGCTGACAAGGTGACATTGCATAGTCATGCTCACAAACACCAAGCTCCGTTACAATGGCAGCTCCATCCAAATCCTTGCCTATATCCTGAAAAGTCACAGGTATACGATTTTTTATTTTATCTAAAACATTGGCATCTTCTGGCAGCATTAAGGCTGCAACTTCTTCTGCCTTTTCATCTTCTGTGCGGTGATCATATTTTTTGTTATCGTCAACTTTTGCTCTTCCTGCCCAGTGAGCCAATGTCAGTGCATCCATTCCACCACTTTCCGCCATAGTGCTAAGCCAATGCCTAGCTTTATGAGTAGATAAGTCAATGTTTTCACCACTTTTCAAACTAAACCCATATTTAATCCAGATACTGCGTTCACCTCTTGCACCTCCCTGTATAAATCGATCATTAATTTGATTTACAGTTGGTATCCAAAAAGAAAAGCCTCTGGGATTAAAATCTGCGTGGAACTCATTTTCCCTATGTAAGAGCAGTGCTTCGGAAACTTTTACATGTTTGTTTTTATCCGAGTAAGGCCAGTTCGGGAACTTTTTGGTGTACTTACTGTATTCATGCTCCCCTAACACCCGGTAACTAATGCTACCACTATTGTCTTCCAATAGTTTTTCTAACCATTTTGTACGTTGGTTTTCAAGTTGTTTATAGTTTGTAGAAAGTGCAGCATTAAGTTGCTCAATTGACAAAGGCTTGTCTATTGAAAAGCCCTCAGGTGTGATACATCCGTCATGGATCATAAATTCTTCGGGGTGTTCTTCTGCAAATTTAGCCGCACTTCGTGCAGGCTCACCAATACGTTTAAGTCGCTCCACAGCATCAACTACTACATCTTGCATTTGGGTGGGAACCCATTTAACTCCCGCCTTTCCTTTTTTAGCAGGAACCCATTGCAGTCCAAGTTTCAAATCTCCTGCACGATCTTCTTCCCAAACAAGACAGTCAGTAGAAAGTGTTGTCGTTTCTGATGCTCTAGATGGGGCAACCATGAGTAGCGCATAAACGGCAGTGAAATACTCAACTTCCAGACCTAGAGTTGGTGCTTTGTTGAAAAGCTCTGCAATTAGCAACATTTCTTCACTAGTGGGTAATTTTTCTGAACGGTACTCCTTGCCTTTTTCATCAACGGTTATAGTTAAATCTTTAATTTTTTGATAGGGATTGTTCCATTCAGGTAGATTAGGGGCAATTAAATTTTCACGGCAAAAATTCAATATCAACTCCATTTGATAACCAGATTTATTTCTTGCCGTAGAATCTGACAATTGCCGATGAAACACTTCATCCAATCGTCCCAGTGCTGTGCCATCAAGCATCAAAATATCAGCGCTTCCTGTCGATAAAATCAAGGCTTCTTCAAGTACACGTAGTGCTTCCATGTGACGTTGTAAATTAGAAACTGGCTTATCTGTATAGGTATGCTTGATGTATGCTTTTGCAAAATCTATAAATGGTGCAGCTAAAGGTTCGTACTGGTAAGAATTAGAGGGCTTCAAATTCGTTGAAAAACGGGCAACCACCTTTCTTGTTCCCTTAACTGTGTCCCATTTGTTTTCATGCCATTTATCTATTCCAAATACATTTAAGTGTGTTCTGCAATTAGAAATAAATTTACTCAGATTTTGCTCAGCATTGAGTGTTGCTTTCGCCTTAAAACGGATTACATTATCAGCCATTAGTCGTGTCTCCTTGCTTTTGCTTCATTTCGGCACAAGCTTGCACTACCCATTCAACAGCCAATATTAAAGTGTCTTTAGTTGAAGCATATTGCTCACTCTTTGTCGCTTTGAGGCGAGTTTCTTTTTCAGCGTATAGGCTTTCTAAGAATTTTTCATGAGGTCCATCCAGTAAAGGTCTAAACTTTTCACAAAGATAACAAGCTTCATAACCTTTAACACAAAAGTCATTAGTACCACATGCACCGACAGCTTCATTATCATTATTCGGTATACGAGCAGATGGATCGTCGCCTCGCTCACCATCATCTAAATTTACAATGATCTCGCCTTTAAATGCTTTAGCGAATGGCGCTAGCTGCTTTCCTACGGCCTTATCAATATAAGTTACCGTATCCGCTGTGTTCTCTGTATAAACTTTAACGTTTTGGGTGTCTGACTGATCAAGAGCTTCAGCAATAATTAATGCACCTACCCCTTTTCGACCAAGATTAGTACCACGAGTGCGCCTAAAACGCCTTGCGGATAATTGAATAATTTCGCCAGTTCTCTCACTTACAGCTCGATTCAGGACATTGACTTGCTTCATATAGCCATCTCTTAATTGGCTTGTGGATATATGTAACAAATCCGAACTTAATGCCATTTCGATAGAATCAGTAATGACCTCACCGTCCAATAATTTTTCAACAGTAACCCAATCAATAAAAAGCGGAATTTGCACCATCTGGGATTTACTAAGATTAAGGTTTAATACATCAGTCAGTTTTTTTCCTTCACTTTCCGCTAAATTAAGTAGTGTGAGATATAGTTCTTCTGTTATTGCCAGTTTCTTAAACATCTCCCGAAACCCTACGCCTCGTTGCTTGGCTCTTGGAATGTTAAGATAAAAATTGGTGCTGTTTGTTTTAGGGCATTTTTCCTTTAAAAGATCCATCGCCTTTAATTGCCGTAATTGTGTGGCTCTTCTTGCTGTAGCTTGCAATGTGACTAAATAGCTGTAACAGGCTAAAGAAATTTTATCTTCTGCAAACATCCTAATAAGCTCATTGGCAACGGCTATCTGTTCATTCTGCGTTAATGCGCCTGTATATGGGCAGCGATTTGCGATGGCTACCCCTTTCTGATTTCCAGAAAGGGTCATACTTTCTAGTACATTAACAACTTCGCTACTAATTCCTTTGTATCCGTAATCATGCCAACTTATTAAAAAGCCACGAAGTGCCCCTAGATACCATTCATGTTCGTTATCTAGCATCGCACGCCAGTTTCTAATTATGTATTCATCAACTGATGTACATCCAGTATCACGCACCATTCTTTGAAATCTATGGTACATATTTAAAGTATGTTTAGCCGAAGACTCTTCGGCATATCTTGCTAAGGATTTTCTAAATCCATCATGCACAGCAGGTTCTAGTGCAAGCACTTCTTTTTGAAAGCTAATTGTTGTGTCTTTATTTAATTTCCATCTATCGGAATTAATATCGAAGCTATACCCGTCTTTAGATACTTTACTTGAAGTATCTTTTAAAACGATGCCCTTTTTTTGTGAGACAGTTGCTACACTATTATTCATTTACCGCTCCTAGCTTCCGCTGCTTTCCTGTTTAATTCTTCTTGTTCATTTAAGTTAACCTCATTCGCTTTTTTAGTTATGTGGCGTTTATTATAAGTATCGCCAGATTTTTCACTTGAATGCCCCATTTGCTGCATTCTCATTTTCGCCTCTTTACTACTATCGATAAATTCGAAGCCCTCAACTCCCGCTGCCGCCAACTCATTATTTGCATCAATTTTTTGAGAGAAGCCTTCGTTCCAATCGTGACGAAAATAGTGTGGGTGTATATCTGAAAATTTTTCGTCCACAGATTTCATTGCTGGCACTATCGTATTATCAAATGTAGAACCAGATAGCGGTTGTCCTTGAGTGTCACCTTTTCGGTGAGCGACAAAGAGGTAAGAATGCTTTTTCGTGTTTGGTGTCTGCTTGCGGTATTGTAAAATATACTTATCCAATAGCTCCGCTGTAGTATCCCTTATCTTTAATTTCCGCTCTTTCGTTTTCGCAACTCTTTGCTTTTTCTTTGGATAATGAACATCATCATGAGTCCTTCTTACCCAAAATGATTTTCCGCTACCATGCACAGTGATATCTTCTAACTTCAGAGATAGTAGCTCTCCGGCCCTAATTCCGTGTTTTTCCATTAAATGAAACATGAGATGATTTCTAAACCGTATCACCTCGTTCTTAAAAGGGTTTTGAGGATTGTCATAATGTGCAACAGCAATAAATTCTCTAACTAGCTCCTCAGGTAACGTTTTACTTTCTGTATTATCAAGAACATTTTGGCCTTTTCCTTTAGGTCGAGCCGCCCTGAATTGCTTAGTCATTTTCTTAATTTTTGCATACAGTATCGAAGAAGCTTGCTCTTTTACCGCCAAGTTCGCTAAAAAATCTAAATACTCAATAACAGAGGTCATTCGGTTGTAATGGTGGTTACGACCAACAGAAGGAATAACATCAACTAAAGTTGGACGTTCAGCTAAATTGATGACTTTATTCCGGCTGCTATTTTTTCTTGAAGTACTTATTTTAAGTTGTCTGATATCAATGGCTAGGTGTGACTTAATACTTTGAATATCATCTGTATCTAAAAATTTACCTTGCTGAAATTCTGAATATAAGTCTCTTTGATTTTCAACTTGCCACTGAAGGAACCATTTCACATGTTCGAGTTTATTAGATATGGTGTTAAATTGTTTACCATTAGATCGCAGTTTAGTTGTTGTCCATAAGGTTATGTGAAAGTGTGGCATGTCATCGCTACCCATCAAAATTGGGTAACGCTCACCATTTCCAAACACCAAAGTATCAACACTGTAATCAACCATCTTTTTTTACACTTTAAAACTTACGTTAACCTAACTATAGTGTAAAATTCAAAAAATAAAAGTGTAAAAAATAAAAAACCCAGTTTTTACATTGGGTTTGGTTTAAAACTTCAATAAAAAATGATTTATATTTACACTTTTAATTTATACGTAAGCTAAAACGGAATGTCGTCGTCAAAATCTATTGTTGGTTCCATTGGGTTTGATGCGCCGCCTTGTGGTGCATTTTGAGGCTTAGGTGCAAAACCACCTTGCTGCTGTGGTGCACTATTTTGCTGTGGAGCAAAACCACCGCCTTGTGGCTGATACTGGTTATTTTGCTGTGGTGCAGGCGCCGATTGAGGCTGTGCAGCAGGTGCAGCTTGCTGCTGTGGTGCATAACTACCTTGCTGGTTTTGATTATTTTGTGAATAGCCGCCTTGTTGGCTACCTTGATTACCTTGATAACCACTGTTTTGCTGGCCACCTTGATTGCCTTGGTAACCGCCACCACTTTGCTGGTCTCCACCGCGAGCACCTAGCATTTGCATTTGACCTGTAAAGCCATCAACAACGATTTCTGTGGTGTATTTTTCTTGGCCTTGTTGATCAGTCCATTTACGTGTTTGAAGTTTACCTTCTACGTATATTTGTGAACCTTTACGACAATATTCGCCTACAATTTCAGCCAGTTTCCCAAAAAATACAACACGGTGCCATTCAGTTTTATCAACCATTTGGCCAGTGTTTTTATCTTTATAGCTGTCTGAAGTTGCTAAGGTAATATTTGCTACACCGTTACCGTTAGGCATGTAACGAACTTCAGGATCTTGCCCTAAATTACCAACCAAAATTACTTTGTTCACACCGCGTGCCATGAAACCATCTCCTATAAACGTTAGATTAAACCAGCGACTTTTCGCGCTTGGTCTAGGTCAAATTCTTTATCATTAATCTTTAAGTAGCTACGGCTTTCGTCGCGTACTACTGTTGCTTCTATTACACCGGGTAAAGCAACTAACTGAGAAGCCAGTGTTTGGGCATGCTCCTCAGTACTTAATTTGGTCATTAAACTAATAACTTTACTTTTGGGTGGTACTTCCATTTTCCACGCAACAACAAGCCATATTAACCCAACAAGTGCCGCTGCCGCAAACACAGCTTGTGTACTTGTTGTTTGTGCGACGTAACCACCTAAAATACCACCTAAAAAAGCCCCTAAAAACTGGCTAGACGAGTACCCGCCCATGGCTGACCCTTTTTGGCTAGCAGGCGCTAAGCGCGATACAAGCGCGGGCATTGTTGCTTCTAAAAAGTTAAACGCAACAAAATAAAGCAACATACATATTGCAATTCCTACCACACTATTAATCCATACTGACATGGCAAGCATGCTGACTGTTAACAGCGCTACAGAACTTATAAATGCTTGCTTTTCTTTTTCTTTTTTTATGGCCACAATCATAATGGGCACCATTAATAGAAATGCTAAAAGCAAGACTGGAATATACAAATACCAATGTTGTTCTGCCGCTAGGCCTTCTTTTATTAGCTGGCTGGGTAACACAACAAAAATGGTTGTTAATGTTAAATGCAACAGTAATACACCGGCATTTAAGCGTGCTAACTGCGGGTGTTTAATCAGTTTTTTAATATCGCTAAAGCTTGCAAGCGTGTCGCCTTTGGGGGCTTTATTAACCGCTTTGGGCACTAAAAACGTAATAATAAAAATACCACATACCGCAAGTATTGCTGTTAGCCAAAAAACGCCAGCAACACCCCACGACGCGGCAATAATAGGCCCTAATAACATAGCAAAAGCAAAGCTCATGCCTATGCTCATACCTATAACCGCCATTACTTTGGGTCGCTGTTCGTCTCGGCTTAAGTCGCTGGCAAATGCAAGCAAAGCACTAGCAATAGCGCCCATGCCTTGTAATGCACGCCCCACAGTTACCATTTGGATAGATTCAGCTAATGCGGCTATGACAGAGCCAATAGCAAACACAACTAAGCCACCAATAATAACTTTTTTACGGCCTATTTTGTCTGACAAACGGCCCATAGGTATTTGCAACACAGCCTGCGTTAGGCCATACGCACCAATAGCAAAGCCAATCCAAATAGGTGAAAAACCGTCAAGCGACTGGCCATAAATCGCTAATACCGGCATCAGCATAAATAAGCCGAGCATTCTAAATGCAAACACACTCGCTAGCGATACCGCGGCGCGCTTTTCTCGTGAATTAAGTGAAGATGCAGTCATTATCAGCTAAATCTTACGATGTGAAAAAATTAGGCAAGGATTCTACCACAAGCTTGGCAATAATTAATCGCTTAAAGCTAAGGATTTTTCATGATCAAGGATTAATATTGCAGCGTATTATGAGATACTCAGTAAATAATTTTGGTAATTAACGAGATAGCATGGAAAACATTGAAGTCCGAGGCGCCCGTACGCACAACTTAAAAGACATCAGCCTAACCATCCCACGTGATAAATTAATTGTTATCACAGGCCTATCTGGTTCGGGAAAGTCATCACTTGCATTTGATACTTTATACGCTGAAGGGCAACGCCGGTATGTTGAATCACTTTCTGCTTATGCAAGACAGTTTTTATCCTTGATGGAAAAACCCGATGTTGATCATATTGAGGGACTGTCTCCCGCCATTTCTATTGAGCAAAAATCTACATCGCACAATCCGCGCTCTACCGTAGGTACAATTACCGAAATATACGATTACTTACGTTTAATGTTTGCTCGTGTGGGCGAACCTCGTTGTCCTACACATGATTTACCTTTAGCCGCACAAACAATTAGCCAAATGGTTGATACCGTTTTAGCGCTGCCAGAGGGCACTAAACTGATGCTTTTAGCACCAGTGGTTAAAGACCGTAAAGGTGAGCACGTTAAATTACTTGAGCAGCTTGCAAGCCAAGGCTATATTCGTGCCCGCATAGATGGCGAAGTGTGCGACTTATCAGATCCGCCGACACTTGAACTTCATAAAAAACATACTATTGAAGTGGTTGTTGACCGCTTTAAGGTAAAAGACGGTCAACAGCAGCGTTTAGCTGAGTCGTTTGAAACAGCACTTGAAATGTCGGGCGGCGTAGCAAATGTAGCTTACATGGACGACAGCAGTATTGAAGAAATGCTGTTTTCAGCCAACTTTGCCTGCCCTACCTGTGGCTATGCAATGACCGAATTAGAACCGCGTTTATTTTCGTTTAATAACCCTGCCGGTGCGTGTCAAAGTTGTGATGGTTTAGGCGTACGCCAGTACTTTGATCCTAACCGCGTAGTGCATAACCCAGAGTTAAGCTTAGCCGGAGGTGCTATAAAAGGGTGGGATAAACGCAGCTTTTACTACTTCCAAATGCTACAAGCAGTAGCGGAACATTATAAATTTGATTTAGACGTACCGTTTGAAAAGCTGGCTAAAGATTCTCAAAAAATTATTTTAGAAGGTTCAGGCAGTACAAAAATAGCCTTCAACTACCGTAACGACAGAGGCGATTTAATCACACGCAACCACGAGTTTGAAGGCGTGTTAAATAACATGAACCGTCGCTATCGCGAAACTGAGTCAAACTCGGTACGTGAAGAGCTCGCTAAATATCAAACTAGCCAAGCGTGCCCTAGTTGTCATGGCTCACGTTTACGCCAAGAAGCACGTCACGTATTTATAGGTCAAACAAACCTGCCTGCTATTACTACCATGAGCATTGGTGAAGCGATGGACTTTTTTCAAGGCTTATCACTTACGGGCCAAAAAGCTCAAATAGCAGAAAAAATCCTAAAAGAAATTCGTGACCGTTTATCATTTTTAATCAATGTTGGCCTTAATTACTTATCGCTTGAGCGCAGTGCCGATACCCTCTCTGGTGGTGAAGCGCAGCGAATTCGTTTAGCCAGCCAAATTGGCGCGGGTCTTGTTGGTGTTATGTATGTATTAGACGAACCATCAATTGGTTTACACCAGCGAGATAATGACCGTTTATTACAAACATTGGTGCATTTACGCGACCTTGGTAACACCGTTATTGTTGTTGAGCATGATGAAGACGCCATTCGCGCAGCCGATCATATT
The DNA here is from genome assembly GCF_023161925.1 of Pseudoalteromonas sp. 2CM32C. Classification (NCBI taxonomy): domain Bacteria; kingdom Pseudomonadati; phylum Pseudomonadota; class Gammaproteobacteria; order Alteromonadales; family Pseudoalteromonadaceae; genus Pseudoalteromonas; species Pseudoalteromonas sp. 2CM32C. The sequence goes on from NZ_JALNTI010000001.1 coordinate 759,874, forward strand.
ATTGATATTGGCCCTGGTGCGGGTGTTCACGGCGGACATATTATCGCACAAGGTACACGCGACGATATTTTAGCAACCAAAGACTCAGTAACTGGCCAGTTTTTATCAGGCGTACGAAAAATAGAAGTACCAAAAAAGCGTAACCCAACCGGCGATAAATGGCTTGAGCTATTTGGCGCAACAGGTAACAACCTTAAAAATGTCGATTTAAAAATTCCATTTGGGTTAATGACCTGCATAACAGGGGTGTCGGGCTCTGGTAAATCAACACTTATAAACGATACGCTATTCAAACTAGCGCATACTGAATTAAACGGCGCAACCACAGCAGAAGCTGCACCGTATAAATCAATTAGTGGTCTTGATCATTTTGATAAAGTAATTGATATTGACCAAAGCCCTATTGGCCGTACACCACGCTCAAACCCTGCTACCTATACCGGTATTTTTACGGGGATTCGTGAGTTATTTGCGGGTACACAAGAATCACGCTCTCGTGGATATAAAGTGGGTCGCTTTAGTTTTAACGTTAAAGGTGGACGCTGTGAAGCCTGCCAAGGTGATGGCGTAATCAAGGTAGAAATGCACTTTTTACCTGATGTATATGTCCCCTGTGATGTATGTAAAGGGGCACGCTACAACCGCGAAACTCTAGAAGTACAATACAAGGGTAAAAACATTCACCAAGTACTCGAAATGACCGTTGAAGACGCGCACGACTACTTTGATAAAATACCTGCAATAGCCCGTAAGCTTAAAACGCTAATGGACGTTGGTTTATCGTATGTTCGCTTAGGACAAGCAGCTACTACACTTTCTGGCGGTGAAGCTCAGCGTGTAAAACTTGCCCGTGAGCTTTCTAAACGCGATACAGGTAAAACACTGTACATACTTGATGAGCCCACAACTGGCCTACATTTTGCCGACATTGAACAACTGCTTGTTGTATTACATCGCCTGCGCGATCACGGTAACACCATCGTGGTTATTGAGCATAACTTAGATGTGGTTAAAACTGCAGACTGGGTGGTTGATTTAGGCCCTGAAGGGGGCGCTGGCGGCGGTGAAATACTTATTGCAGGTACGCCTGAAGAAGTAGCCGAATGTGAGCGCTCGCACACAGGTCATTACCTAAAGCCATTGCTTTAATACCAATAAAAAACACCAAGTAATTTAACTACTTGGTGTTTTTTTATATTTGGCTCCCAACTGTTAGCCCTTGATAAACTTTTTATTCATCCCAACTAATTTGTATAATTTGCATATCTTTGTATTTAGCACCCGTAAATAAAATTTCGTTATCTGAACTCACCTCAAAAGTGATAGGCCGAAAGTCCACGTGTGTATCTTGCACGGTACCCTCTTTTAAATTGAGCCTAGCAATTCTTGAAATAGAATCTGAGTAATAAAAATAGTCTTTGCTTACTCCATATACATTCGCCTTTCTGGCATTTTTAGGTAATGGCCAGCTTTGCTTATCTGAGAGACGAATTAACTGATCAAGTGTTATTGCGTAAGCGTTCCCTTCACTATCTGAAATGAGCTTATTGGCTTTAATGTCTTCAATTACGCGAGTATCTCGGGTTAGCAAGTTCAACTCAACGACTCTATTTTTTGAATCAAGCTGCTCAATATAAATAATACTTTCGTTATTTTTTGACCAAATATAACTCTCTATTTTTCGCCCACTTAACATCTCTAACGGGTAGAATTTTTGCGTACTTAGGTCATAAAGTGAAAAGCGCTTATTTTTTATTAATAATATACGCCTCTTATTAGGAGATACTTTTAACCCTCTTAATTTATAGGCAGAGGAGTCATCGTCGTAATTAAAAAAACTAAGTTGCTTAGTTAGCCCATTTTGAGCAATCCATAATTGGCTGCTACCAGAGCGCTCTGATACAAAAACATGCGCTGGCCCAGCTTTATTTATTACTTCAACAATACTGTAGTCGTCATTATCACTTTTATACAAAGGTTCATAAACTGGATTGTCGCCAAAGGTATCCGTTGCTTTAATTAATGAAAATGCTTGTGTTTTATTTGCTGAGTAAAACAGACTGTTAGCAGACTGAACTGCAATATAATAAGGTGAAATTGCGGGGGTAACATTTAGAGTATGTTTAATTATATTATTTTCATTAAACGTAATGCTTGAAAGGTCAGAGTCTTCAAACACAATGACGCCTTTATCATTTGAAAGCCAATCGAACGCGAAACTGATGGTTCTTCTCTTTGCCTTAAATAATCGCTTAGTCTCACGTGTGTTAAAGTCGTAACTAAATACAGAAAATGGCTGGCCTTTTTGGCTTAATATGTACGCTATTTTATTACCCGAATGAGATAAACGCGGCATTATTACACCATACATTACACCTGGCGGAGGAATAACAATCGACTCCTTTTGTAATTCTAAATCAAATTTGTATAACCCTGAGCCATATTGCTCATTTTTGTATTCGGTATAATAAACATACTCACCATTTTGATCTAATTGCGCATAACCTGTGTATCTGAGGTCACATTTTTTTATAAGTTTAGCGTCTCCAATAATAGGAAACTGGCTTAAATCAACTAATACCATTTCGCATTGCTGCTGTTTTAAGTTTGTCGCTTGTAATAGCACAGCATGTTGGTTTAGCTGCCACGATAAAATAGATACCTGAAAACCAGGGTATGTAATTTCTACTTCTCGCTGATCAGAAAGTCGCTTAACAAATGCACGATTAAAATCCTGTTCAGGTTCAACATTGGTATAAGCTAAATAGTGTTTATCTGAAGATAGCTCAGGGTGAACCTCACTACCTATATTCCACGTACTCGCAACCTTATTTACCGTAACTTGTTTAACTACATCACCAGCGCCTTCACTTGTATAAAATAGTACCAACCACACAATAGAGCAAATGCAGGTGATGACTAATAACGTATAAGCCAAAAGCGTTTTGATGTTCTTTTCTGGAACAGGTTTTGAAATAGTCGCAGCAGTAAAATCATCACTATTTGTAGTGTCAGTAGCCGAGTCAGATATTGAGTTTACAGGCTTTTCAGTAACGCTTTCTCGTGTTAACTGTTCAGGTACTACCGTAAGGCTATATCCTTTACGGTAATGCGTTTTTAAAAGCGGTGCTTTTTCAGTTGGATGAGCAAGCTGTTTTCTTAGCTCTGAGATAGCTCGGTTAATCGCGTTATCGTCTACATAGCTTTGTTGCCATACACTTTCGATTAGCGCTTGGCGAGAAACTATTTGTTGAGGCTTATTTACAAAGTGCAGTAATAACTTTACTAAAAGTGGATCTAATTCCCTTTCTAAGTTATTTGAAGTAATCACACAGCGATTACTTATAAATTGCCAAGGTCCGATTTGATAATTCATAGTCTTTAGGTATTTTTATTTTTATAAACCGTACCACATCAACTCATTATTGTGTATAAAAAGCATTTAAAACCTTATATCAACAATATAAGGTTTTACGCTAACCCATTAAATTAAAACAATTAAATACGATTAAAACCTTATCTATTAATTGCTCATAACTAGATAAGCGACTCTCAGTAAATTCAGCGATATTCTTTAAACCGTCATCAACAAGCAGCTTACTAAAAATCATTTGCGATTCTAAATTAGCTGCAATTAAAAATATAAAAGGTTTAATTATGAACAGCACAATGAAAAAAGGTCTATCTACTTTACTACTAGTAACTGCTTTTAATACTACATCAGCCTTCGCAGTTGATACGAAACAACACATATTTAAAAAGAGTGTTGAGCAGTGTGTAATTGGTGAACATACAGAAATAAACAAACCAACTAACAAAAAGCAGCAAAAAACTAACACAGTAAATGCAACTGAGTCTTTAAAAACTCATGTCGATACGCAAACACTGCTTTCTTCAATAGATGAAAAAATATCAGCTGAACTTGATTCTTCAATGAGCAAAATAAACACAGAAATTGACGAAAACCTTTCAAAAGTAACATCGTCAATTACTGCTTATTTCAGCAATATTTTATCTAACTAAAAACAACAAACTTTAAAGTATTAGGAAGTTATTATGAAAAATTTTACAAAAAAATTAGTGTCTGCCAGCGTTTTACTTGGTTGCAGCTTGGTAGCAAATACAGCACAAGCTCAAAGCTCTGTATGGCAAGTAAGCAAAGGAGATGACTCGTTATTTATTGGCGGTACTGTACATATTTTACCTAAAGCTGAAATGCCATTACCTGTTGAGTTTAATCATGCCTATGAACAAGCCGATACAATTGTTTTTGAAGCGCCAATAGCAGACCCAGCTGATACTAATGCTCAAATGCAAATGCTTGGCGCGCTTTCATATACTAATAATGAAACGTTAAGTGAAAAGTTAGAGCCTGAGGTTAAAGCTTCACTCGAAAATAAACTGAGTGAGTTTGGCGCTAACCTCGAAAAGTTAGATGGTTTTCGCCCAGCCATGGTGGGTATCGTTTTAATGTCGATGGAACTACAAAAACAAAACTTAATAGGTGAAGGTGTTGATGCTTACTATACGAAAAAAGCGACTAAAGACAACAAAACAAAAAACTACTTAGAAACAGTGGAGTTTCAGTTAGAGTTATTTAAAACAATGGGTCAAGGCAACGAAAATGACTTTATCAAACGTAACCTAGCAGAGCTAAATAACTATAATGATATGTTTAAAGGATTATTAACTGCATGGCGAGAAGGTGATACCGACACACTAAATAAGGTAGCGGTTGAAAAAATGCAGAAAAATGACCCAAACAGCTACAAGCAGCTATTCAAAGATAGAAATAATAATTGGTTACCAAAAGTAGAGGCAATGTTTAATAACGATAGTAATGAGTTTGTACTTGTTGGGGCTGGACACCTTGTAGGCGAAGATAGCTTGCTTACATTACTTGAAAATAAAGGCTACAGCGTTTCATTAGTGAGCATTAATAACGCACAAGAAATTACTGCAAAAGGAGCCGAATAATGGATAAAACAGACAAATTAGCAGTATCCCTGCTGTTTTTATTTGGGTCTATCATGTTGATATGTGCAATATAAAAAATGCCGCTAATAAGCGGCATTTTTATTTCGATAAACCTATCCGCGTGGAATAAACCCTAATGCATCGTATACCGACTTTAGCGTTTTCTCGGCACGTACACTGGCTTTTTCAGCTCCAGATTTCATTATGTTATCAAGTAAATTTTGATCTTCTCTAATTTCTTTAAAGCGAGCTTGAATTGGTTCAATCATGCTTACTACTGCATCGGCTGTATCTTTTTTAAGATGACCGTACATTTTACCTTCAAACTCTGGTACTAAGTCTTCTATTGAGCGCTTAGTCGCTACGCTTAATAAAGTAAGTAAGTTAGATACACCTGGCTTTTCAGTTCGGTCAAAGTAAATACGCGCTTGCTCGTCTGAATCGGTCACTGCTTTTTTAAGCTTTTTCTCAATCTTTTTAGGCTCATCTAATAACATAATGTAGCCATTTGGGTTTTCGTCAGACTTTGACATTTTCTTGAGTGGATCCTGTAGGCTCATTACACGCGCCCCAAACTCAGGAATGTAAGGCTCAGGCAGCTTAAAAACGTCACCGTATAAATTATTAAAGCGCGTCGCTATGTCACGCGTTAGCTCTAAGTGTTGTTTTTGATCTTCGCCTACCGGTACCTGATCGGCTTGATAAAGTAAGATATCAGCTGCTTGTAATACTGGGTACGAAAATAAGCCCACGTTTACATTGTTAGCATGCTTTGACGACTTATCTTTAAACTGGGTCATGCGGTTAAGTTCACCCATTTGCGCGTAACAATTAAGTACCCACGCTAACTGTGCATGTTCTGGCACTTGAGACTGAACAAATAACGCTGACTTTTCAGGGTCGATACCACATGCAGCATACAACGCAACACCATCTAGTACACGAGAGCGTAATAACTCAGGTTCTTGGCGAACGGTGATAGCATGCAAGTCAACCAACATAAAGAAACTTTCGTGATCTTCCTGTAACTTTAGCCACTGGTTAATAGCGCCAACATAGTTGCCTATTGTCATACCACCGGTTGGCTGAATGCCGCTTAAAACTACTGGTTTACTCATGATTTTCCTTTATTTACTTAATTATTAATATTTAACGCTGCGTTAGAACAGGTATTATATCTAAGAAGTTATCGCATAGGTACTGTGGATTATAATCAGCAAGGTTTTCACCTTGATTATAGCCATAGCCTACTGCAATTACATCAATACCCGCCGCTTTTGCAGCAAGTATATCGCTTTTAGAATCGCCAATCATTATTGCTTTAGAGGCCTCAATATTTAGCTTTTTACACGCAAACAATAATGGCTCAGGTGACGGTTTTTTTGCCATATCATCGCCACAAATAATAAGCTCAAAATGATTGGTAAGTGCTAACTTATCAAGAAGTTTTTCAGTAAAAATTCGAGACTTATTAGTTATCAATGCTTTTTGCATACCACGTAAAGCTGCAAGCCCTGTTTCAACATGTTGGTATAACACGCTGTATTGGCCTACCTGTTGTTCATAATGCTTATGAAACTGTGCAATGGCTTTATTAGTTAGTGATTCATCTAAATGCTCACTAACCTGCATATCACCACTCAGTGCCCGCTTTACCAACATATCTATACCATTACCTACCCAGCTTTCGACCAAACGTTGGCTTACAATAGGAAATGCCAAGTCGCTTAATGTTAAGTTAATTGAGATATATAGATCATATACACTATCGACTAGTGTGCCATCCAAATCAAAAAATGCCGCATCGTACTGCATTATTTTACACTCTCAAGTTGCTTACGCATTTGATCAATAACTACTTTGTAGTCTGGCTGATTAAAAATAGCAGAGCCTGCTACAAACATATCTGCACCGGCCTGAGCTGCTGCAGCGATATTATCCACCTTAATACCACCGTCCACTTCTAGTCGAATATCTCGACCTGACTCAACAATTCGTTGCTTTGCCTGCGCTAACTTTTTAAGTGTATGAGGAATAAAGCTTTGCCCACCAAATCCGGGGTTAACAGACATGAGTAAAATAGTATCTAGCTTATCAATTACATGATCTAAATAGCTTAAACTGGTCGCTGGGTTAAATACTAAGCCAGCTTTACAGCCATGATCTTTGATTAATTGAATCGTGCGATCAATATGCTCACTCGCCTCTGGGTGAAAAGTAATTATTGAAGCCCCCGCCTCTGCAAACTGTGGAATGATGCTATCGACAGGCTTAACCATTAAATGCACATCAATTGGCGCGGTGATACCGTAGTCCCTTAGTGCTTTACACACCATAGGTCCAATCGTTAAGTTAGGTACATAGTGATTATCCATTACATCAAAATGCACTACATCTGCACCTGCGGCTAAAACGCTATCAACATCTTCACCAAGCTTTGCAAAATCAGCTGAAAGAATTGATGGGGCAATTAAGTATTTTTGTTCTGGGCTAAACATAGCAGATTCACCAATGAGTAAAATATTACGTTAATGTAACTCAATTGATGACGTTACCCAAGCAACTAAGGCGTAATACTGTTGCGTTTGAAGTGCTTAAGTGGCTATTTTTGACATTTAATTAATAGTCTTTATTAGAAACAAGTTTGTTATTTGAGCAGTTTTTGTTATGCTTAAAAAAGTAACAAAATATTAGGTTCAAATCATGCGCGCTTTTAAAATTGGGATATTAATTGCATCTGCATTATTAGTTATTGGGGTAGTAAATTTTACGCCAAGTTCAGGGCAAGAGTTAAGCTCGGTTAATAATTGTGCTCCGCAATCAACACACGAAATAAACACAAGTAAACCCTGTTTACATGTACTTGAAGAAGACTCTTCTTGGTTTTCTTGGATCACTGGTGATAGCCGCAGCGCTCAGTTTCACTACTTGGATTTACTTGAGTTATTAACAAGCTCAGACGACAGCAAGAAAACACCTTCTTTAAAGCCTTTATTCTAGAAAATGCGGCACTTTATTAGCGCGTTGCAAAGTGTGCTAGCCGCATTTTTTGGTGTTCAATCAGAACAAAAGCGCCGCGCAGATTTTCAAGAACACTCTATTTCCTCAATCATTGCTATTGCGATAATACTATTTATCGCTTTTGCGCTTTCAATTTATGCTGTGGTTGTTTTAGTGGTAAGTACATAGCCATTAACTCGCCTACTTTATTACGAGTTCCGCCCTTAGGGCTTATCGTCCTTTTTACTTGAATTTGATCAAGTGATGCTTGGCTGTATATTTTCCGTGTCCATACTGTATCGTGATTTGAAATAAGCACTGGGGTGTTATTTTCAAACGCCGCTTTTTCTGCCAAATTAGCTAAATTAGCCTGATCATCTAAATTAAACCCGCCCTTAGCATAAGAAGTAAACGAAGCCGTTTTACTCAAAGGGACATAGGGTGGATCGCAATAAATAACCGCGTTATTAGGAACCAGTTTAAATACGTCATCGTAGCCTAAGCATGTAAACGTCGCTTGCTGTGCTTTTTCAGCAAAAAAGTACATTTCCTTTTCAGGAAAATAAGGCTTTTTATATTTACCAAATGGTACATTAAAAATACCTTTTAAGTTATAACGGCATAAGCCGTTGTAACCAAAACGATTCATGTATAAAAATAGCATTGACCTTTCGTATACATCACGGCTTTGATTAAACTGAACTCGGTATTCGTAGTACGCATCGGGGTGGTTATTTAAATCAACGAATAGCTTTTTTGCATCACTAATAAACTCATCGGGTGAATTTCTTAATTCTTTATATAAGTTGATTAAATCAGCATTAATATCGTTAAGAATATAATGCTTAAAATCGCTATTTAGAAAAACGGAACCGGCACCAACAAAAGGTTCAACCAAGGTATCAGCATGCGAACTTGCTTGGTTTAATCGCGCGTTAATATCATCAACGAGACTGTATTTTCCGCCAGCCCATTTAAGGAAGGCTCTACTCTTTTGCTGCATTGGTTCTTTACTTCAATCTGGTGTTGCGCGATTTTACACTAAAGCGATTTATATTACTGATCAACTCGTGCAATTTCTTGTTTTATTTTACTAATTTTTTTATAAAACGGCTTATTTTTTAAGATACTTGCAGGTAGGTTTTTCATACCTTGCTGTGCATCATTCATGCTTGTAAAACTGCCGGTTGTCACCACCCACCATGTTTTACCATTTCTTTGAGTTTGATAAGTGTACGCCGTTATTTGGAGTGCATACTGCTTTATAAAATCATCTACAACTTGCTTTTGTGTTACTGCAAGTAACTGAATCACCGTATTTGAATCATTTTGCTTAGAGTACCAAGAGCTAGCTTCGTTAATGGGCAGTTGCACTGATGATGCATCAACCTCATTGTTAACTTTTGATTGCACAAGCTCTTTAACAGGTTCATCTTTTATGAGTGTATCAGAGCTAATAGGCTCATTGATCTCGTTGCCTGCATTTAAGCTTTGCATGATCGCGGATATATCGTTTTTTCTTTCACCTTCAGCGGTAGGCTGTATGTCGGCTACTTTTTCTTTTGTTACTGTGTCAGGTATAGGTGCAATAGCCTGGCTCACTGGAATAGCAGTGCTATCAACCTCAATGGTGCCTTGCTCATAATGCTTTTGCCACCAATCACTCATATCTGACTTATATAACAAGCCTATAATTAAGAACATAATGAGCAACATAAGTACCAGTAAATGTACACGCCATGATACTTTATCTTTAACTTTGACATCTGCGATGTACTCATCCTGTTGCCATGCAAGCAATAAACTAGGATTACCATTAGCTTCAGCTAAAAAAGCTTGGAAAACAGGATCTTCATCGTGAGGAAGCTTTTCAAAGTACCACCCCATTAACTGCTTACTTTCATGAAGAGGAAGCCGTTCAAGATGAATTTCGACTGCGTGTTCAACCGGCAACTTTGCAGCTGAGGCAATCATAATATAAAGAGTGATTGGGCTATTTTTAGCTAGCAGCTCCAGCTCAATTAAAAACTCTTCTGATAAGTGCCTTCCACCGTCAATAACCCATAAACAGGAGCCCGATTGTTGTTGATTAAGTAACTGATAAAAATTTTCAGACAAACTTAAATTATGATCAACCAACGGGTTGTTAAAGCTTTGCTCTAGTAGATCGCTCATTAACTGAGCGTCTGTCAATTTTGCACTCGATTGTACAAATGCTTTATTAAAGTCGTTGTATTTATCGGTAATAAAGGTTTCAAGCAGATAGCTTTTTCCTAGGCCTGATGTGCCCAGTAAAATAATAAGGTTTTGACCATATTCAAATTGCAGTGCGATTCTATCCACCAAAGCCGCACGGCTTGGTAAAATTTGTGACTGCATTTAGTGCTCGATTAATGCTCGGACTTGATCGTCAGATACATCGTCTACCAGTGCACATTGACCAAATTGAGTGGGTAAAATAAAACGGATAGTTCCTTTTTTATTTTTTTTATCTTTGCGCATATGCAATAAAAATTGTTCACTCGTCATATCTACAGGTACTTCAGTTGGTAAGTTATATTGTTTAATAACATCCACAATACGCGCTATATCCTGCTGCGTTAAGTCACCTCGAGTGTGAGCCAACTGAGAAGCTAACACCATACCCGTAGCAACAGCTTCACCATGAAGCCACTTACCATAACCCATTTGGGCTTCAATTGCGTGACCGAAGGTATGCCCCAAGTTTAGCAATGCTCTGAGACCTTGCTCTTTTTCATCCTCAGCAACGATTAACGCTTTAATTTCACAGCACCTGTAAATGATATGCTGCAGGCATGTTTCATTTAGCTGCTGTAAGTTTTCAACATTTTGCTCTAAATAAGTAAAAAGCTCGGTATCGTATATTAAACCATACTTGATAACTTCAGCCATTCCTGCCGCAAACTCTCTTTTTGGGAGTGTATGAAGAGACTGAGTATCAATAAAAACAGCTTGTGGCTGATAAAAAGCCCCAATCATGTTTTTTCCTAACGGATGGTTCACCGCTGTTTTTCCACCAACAGATGAATCCACTTGCGATAAAAGTGTTGTAGGTATTTGAATAAACGGCACGCCACGTTGATAACATGCAGCTACAAAACCAGTTAAATCACCAACTACGCCGCCACCTAATGCAATTAAACAAGTATCGCGACCACAATTATTTTGCAGTAAAAAAGCGGATATTTTTTCAAACCACTCTAGTGACTTGTATTGCTCACCATCAGGTATGATAAAGGAAAGAGGATTTAATTCAGCTAATGAATCAAGTAAGCCTTGTAGATATAAAGGTTCAATTGTGTCATTAGTAATGATGATAGGCCGACAATCACCAATATGATGAATTAGACGGCCATTATCTTGAAGTGCAGATTGCCCAATATAAATAGGATAACTTCGCTCGTCCAAATTAACAGTTAATTTAAGCATGCTCAGCTAATCCTTTATTATGTATTGGTTTTAAAAATCTAGTTTCTCAATGATTTGATTTGCAACAACTTTAGCGCTTTGCTCATCAGTGCGTACAACAAAATCAGCCACTTCTTTATATAACGGTTCGCGTTCTTCTGCTAAGCGCTCTAGTACATCACGAGGTGCTTCTTCTGTTTGCAGTAACGGGCGACGCTTGTCGCGTTGTGTGCGTGCAACTTGCTTTTCAATAGGTGTCTCTAGGTATACAACGATACCACGAGCCGAAAGCTTGTTTCGAACTTCTTTACTCATTACTGAACCACCACCTGTAGCAAGTACAATACCTTGCATTTCAGTTAAGTCGCCAATAACAGATTCTTCACGAAGTCTAAAGCCTTCTTCACCTTCAAGATCGAATACCCAGGCAATATCTGCACCCGTGCGGCGTTCGATTTCTTGATCAGAATCAACAAATTCAAGGTGTAATTGATCGGCAATGTGACGACCAATTGTGCTTTTTCCAGCCCCCATGGGGCCAATTAGAAATATATTACGTTTCTCAGCCATATCTTTTAGTACAAACGAACTCTAAAATTTGAAATAAAACCCCGCCTAACGACCTGGCCCCAAAATTAAGGAGGGGATTATCTCAGTAATTGCAGGGGTATTTCAAGTCAATTAGAATAAAAAGCCACATAACGAGCAATTAAACTAAATAATCACCCGTTGATTAACAAAAAAGTACCTTATTTTAATCTATTTGTATTTTTGGTGTCACGAAAATAAGCAATTCACGCTTTTCATTAAATTCACTGGTGCTTTTAAACAACCTACCAACATAAGGAATATCACCTAACACAGGCACTTTATTTGTAGTGTTGATTATCTGCTGTTGGAAAATCCCACCCAGTACGATAGTTTGCCCGTTTTCTACTAATACTTGTGTTTGAATTTCTTGAGTATCTATCGAAACGGCCTCACCGGTACCTGTTTGTACAGTATCGCCACGTGTATCTTGCGTGATAATTAAGTCTAAAATTACTTTATTATCAGGCGTTATATGTGGTGTCACCTCTAAACTAAGTACTGCTTTTTTAAAGCTTACCGTTGTTGCACCACTAGAAGCTGATTCTGTATAGGGTATTTCAGTACCTTGTTCAATGCGCGCTTTTTGCTGATTGGCAGCAATAATACGCGGGCTTGCAATAATCTCGCCTTTATTCTCTTCTTCAAGCGCACTTAACTCTAAATCGATTAATGTCCCGTTGGCGAGTTTTGCTATGTGGAGGCCTATACTGGCCGCTGGGTTTGTAATAGGTAGATTTACATTTAATCTATCTGTTAAGTCAGGGATTACCCCATTTGAAATGGTTTCAGCACCTTCTAAAGAACCAGATATGCCATCACTACCTTGCTGATCGCTAAATCCCCAACGAACACCTAGGTCCTCAGTTACGTTATCACGCACTGTTACCATACGAGATTCAATAACAACCTGTTGAACCGGTATGTCCAGGGTTTCAATCATACGTCTAATATTTTCTATGCTCTTAACAGTATCTTTAACGAGTAAAGTGTTAGTACGCTGATCAACCGACACACTTCCGCGTGGGGTAATGATGCTATTAATATCTGTTTTAAGTAAGTCAGCAAAGTCTTCAGCTTTGGCATAATTCAATCGCATATATTCGCTGTAAAGCGGCTCTAAATCTTCAACTTGCTGCTTTGCTTTTAGATCTTTTGCTTCACGGGCTGCAAGCTCTTCTGCTGGCGCTACCATTAAGATAGAGCCATCCATGCGCTTGTCCAACCCTTTTATACGTAATACGACATCAAGTGCTTGGTCCCACGGCACGCCATCTAAGCGCAAGGTAATGTTACCGGTAACGGAATCACTTGTTACTAAGTTAAAGTCGTTATAGCCTGCGATAATTTGTAATGCTGCACGGACTGAAATATCTTGAAAGTTTAAGGTCATTGGTCGACCTTGATACTCTTTACCACCATCTAGGTAAGCATTTTGAGTTTCATCTTTTTCAACTGTGAGGGTAAGAATATTGTCTATTTGCTGATACGTGAATGTAAACTCGGCATTAGGTTCTATAACAACGCGGCTTCGCCCTTCTTCTTTAAACGTTTCGATAGTACTAACAATGGTACCAAAGTCTAAAACATCCAACTCATAAAGTAGATCGTCCAGAATATCTGTATGGTGAAAATCTGCGTAAATTTTGCCGCCACTTTCGTGAACCTCTATAGCAGCTTGAGTGTCTTGTAAAAATACAAGTACCTTTGCCTCACCTTTCTCACCACGTCTAAAATCAATAGATTGGATGCGGTTAATGTAGTTTCCACTCACATCACCTGTCAGAACGGCTTCATCTTCAGTTACTGAACCGGTTAATGGGTTATCCGATACACGTATTGAAACTAAGTTGTTATTAACTTCTGTTTCATACATTTTTAATCTGTCTAGATTAACTGTTACCTTTAAACCTTGCTCAGATAACACATTGGTGACACTACTAATACCTGCTTGATTAACTTCAACGTCATTTAATCCTAATTCTAACTCTGCGGTATCAAAAAACATTTCAATACGCGCTGGGCTGTTAAATACTTGAATTTGCGGTTCTAAAGTTATTTCTTCGTCGAAAACAAGCTGTAGTTCGGTTTCACCTTTAAGTAATGGGTTATAACGTACATCGTAAAGCAATGGTCCTGCCAAAGCATTGTTAGCACAAACCAAAGCGGCTGTTGCAAATAAAGCTCTCGCAATGCGATTAAACCAAAGAACATCCTTATGCATGTTATTTTTACCTTTTTTATTATTAATTTGCGCCATCAGTTGCCGCCTCTAACATTTCCAGTTTAGTCAGGCGCTCTTTCCAACAACCAGACCCATCAGGGATTAATTCAACTAATTCTATAAAATCGTTACTCACAGCTTTTACCTTGCCATCGTAACTACCCAAATAATTACCAATCGTTACACGATGTAATGTTTCATCTGCAGCAGTTATAAGCGCCCAAACTTGACCACTTGAACCAATTGTACCTTTCATTGCTAAATTATCTAATGGGTATTTTTCTAATGGCTCTCTGCGCCTGTCTGGGTCAGGGTGTAAACAGTTTTTTATTTGCGTCAGTTTGTTCTGAATTATTTCAGGTTGAGGTGCCACAAATGGACTTCGTAAATTACCTGCACTATATTCAAAAATCTCAAATTGAGTAAGTTCAGGAATCGACTCAACTTTAGGCGTTGTGCTTGCTTTTACCTGATCAATAAATTCTTTTTGTTCCGAGGTATCGTCGTTACACCCCACTAACGCAACAACAGCCAATAGCGGCATTAAATGAAGGAGCCTCATTTTTTAACTCCTTCTTCATAACGGTAAGTTTTTGCTACAACACTAAATGTTAGTTGTTTTTCGCCAGAAGACGTAATAGAAAAGTCATGCAAACTAACTATTCGTGGTAACTGAGCAACTTTGCCAACAAATTCACCAAATTCATGATAAGTACCTACTACTTCTATTTTGATAGGTAGCTCGGTATAAAACTCTTTCTCTACTTCAGGTAACCAACCAATTTTTAAAAATGTTAAACCGCTCGTTGTGCCAACATAAGATAAATCGTCAAGTAAGCCTGGTATTTCGTTTGATGTCGGTAACCGCTTAAGTAATTGAGAAAACTTATCTTCCATTTCTATCATTTGTTGGCGATAAATATCTAGCTTACTCGCTACAGCGTATTTTGTTCTGTAGGTACTTCTTAAGTCGACCTCTTTTGATACCGCATTATGGTAGCTATCAATCTCGTCAGAAACTAACAGGCTATAGCTAAAAAATAATATGAGCCCAGCAACAAATGCACAGCAAATTACTTTTACAGCAGCAGGCCAATCACCAATATTGTCTAACTCAATTTCATTCCAATCTATTTCGCCAAGCGCTTTAAAATCAAGGTTCATTACGTACCTCACCAATCTCGTCAAATGGTTTTACGTAAAACTCCATACTAAAGTCACTAAGTAAACGCGAAGACTGATCACCTGCTACAATATCCTGCATAGTCAGACGCTCTAGCAAATATGAACTTTGTACCTGGCGGATCATGGTAGATAAACGGTTATTTGATTCACTTCGGCCAAGTACATAAATCTGGTTTCCTCTGCGCTCCAGCTTTGTTAAGTAAATACCTTGAGGTACTATTTTTGTTACTTCATCCATAATTTGTGTGCCAAGGTTACGGCTACTTTGCAGCTCTTCGATTAATCGCATTCGCTGCTGTAGGTTTTCTTTTCGTTTGTCTAATTCTCTAATATCACTGATCTTTCGATCAAGCATGCTTATTTCAGAACTTAAGTAATTATTTTTTAAGTTTTGCCCGTCTTTTAATGCACTGTAAAACATACTTAATAAGTACATACTTAAAAAACAAGCTAAAACAATTCCAACTAGTATGGTTACAAATTTCTTTTTAGATTCTTCGCGCTGCAGTTCTCGCCAAGGCAATAGATTTATATGTGGCATGATGAAAAGCTCCTTAATGCCAAACCTGTTGCAATTGCAAACTGTGTTCGGTGACGCTGCATAACATTACGATCTACTTTTGGCGAAATTTCCATATTTGCAAACGGTTCTGCAACAACACTGTGTATACCTAATTCTTCAATTAATAAGCGATCAAGCCCTTTGATCATAGAAGTTCCACCGGTAAGCACAATGTAGTCTATTTGTTCTTTACCACTCGTTGTTAAAAACATTTGCACCGCTCTACGTACTTGCTGAAGCAACGCTGTTTGAAATGGCGCTAATACCTCAAAGGTATAGTTAGGTGGTAAGTCGCCTGATGTTTTACCTATTTCAGCTTCATCAAACCCTTTGTTGTAGTAGTTAACAATACTATTTGTGTATTGATCACCACCAAAAACCTGGTCACGTGTATAAATAGTTTCACCAGCTTGCACAACACTTACAAGCATGAGTACGGCACCAATATCTACAACAGCAACACACTTATTGAAGGCATCGCTTGGTAGTTGTTGGTAATAAACGTCCATCGCACGGCTTAAGGCGTAACTTTCTACATCAACAATCTTAGTATCGAGATTAGCCTCTTCTAATGCGCCAACACGTGCTTCAACACTTTCTGTTCGGGCTGCTGAAAGTAATACATTCATTTTACTCGGGTCAGCTTCGTTAGTAGAGAGCTTTTCGAAGTCTAAGCTAACTTCATCGAGTGGGTAAGGTATTAAACTATCTGCTTCAATTTCAATTTGAGATTCAAGTTCTGCATCGCTCAACGACACATCCATAAAAATTACTTTTGTAATAACCGTTTGCCCTGACACCGCCACTGCTGCATTTTTAAGTGACTTAGGTAATTTTCTTTTTAATTTTGTTATTACATTACCAATCGCTTCAATATCTTGAATCGTTCTTTCACTCATGGCGCCTTTAGGCATGGGCTCAATTGCTAGGGCCTCTAATCGAAATCCACTTTCAATTTCTCTCAGAAGCACCGCTTTAATCGAGTGCGATCCGATATCAATTCCTACCATCATTGGCGACGGCTTTTGAAATAGTTGACTTAGCATGTTTGCAACTTGGCCTTTGTTTTAATAATAAACAAGTTATAATTTTTTTCTGAAAAAATATTATTCATTTTTTAATCAATATATACTATCAGTCCAAACTCGCAATTGGGAGTCCATTTAGGGAAATATAAGTGATTTTATTAAAACGAACTTTACAATTTTTTATCATTTGTACGTTAATCGGTCTGATAACTTTGGTCAGTCTTTATTACTACGTTAAACCTGATATCCCCAGTGTGCAAGTTTTAAAAGACGTGCAATTACAAACTCCTATGCAAGTATTCACTAAAGATGGCCTCTTGATCAATCAATTTGGTGAAAAACGTCGAATTCCGGTCACTATTGATGAAATCCCACAACCTTTAATTGATGCATTTTTAGCAACTGAAGATAATCGCTTTTATGACCATATAGGTATAGACCCTATTGGTATAGTTCGCTCTGCTATTGTTCTTATTTCTACAGGCGAGAAAAAACAAGGTGCTAGTACTATTACCATGCAACTTGCACGTAATTTTTTCTTAACCCGAGAAAAAGCTTATATCCGTAAAATAAAAGAGATATTCATCGCTCTACACATAGAAAATGTACTTACTAAAGATGAAATTTTAGAGCTTTACCTAAACAAAATCGAGCTAGGTAACCGCGCCTTTGGTATTGGAGCTGCCGCTCAAGTTTATTACGGTAAAGAGTTAAAAGACTTAACGCTTGCTCAAATGGCGATGATTGCTGGCTTGCCAAAAGCGCCTTCGGCGTTAAACCCAATTCGCAACCCTACCCGTGCAAAAGCACGCCGTAATGTTGTACTTGGTCGTTTATTAACTGAAAACTACATAACACAAGACGTGTATGATGATGCAACAAGCCAACCTATTACCGCTTACTTTCATGGTGCTGAAATAGATTTATACGCACCGTACATTTCTGAAATGGTGCGTGCAGAAATGGTTTCACGTTACGGAATAGACAAGGCATATAATTCAGGCTTTAAGATATTTACCTCTGTTGAGTCTAAAGTACAAAAAGCGGCGCAAACCGCGCTAGTTAATAATCTTCATAGCTACGATATGCGTCATGGCTTTAGAGGCCCAACCGCTATTTTATGGGATCCTGAAAAACAATCAGCGCTAAGTGAAGAGAAAATACTAGCTAAACTCAATGAAGCCAAAGAGATAGGAACGTTAAAAGCAGCTGCTGTTATTAACGTGGATGAAAAAAATGCCACGGTATTGCTTAAAAATGCAGAGCAAATAAACCTGAATTGGGACAACTTAAAATGGGCACGCAAATACATAACTCGTTATCGCCAAGGTTTTGCTCCAACTACGGCAACTGAAATATTAACGCCAGGAATGCAAATCTGGGTGCGTAAGAACAGCAATAACGAGTATGAACTAAGCCAACTACCTGAAGCATCAAGCGCAATTGTTTCACTTGACCCACAAGATGGCCGCATTAAAGCCATTGTTGGCGGCTATAGCTTTGAACAGAGCCAATACAACCGAGCTATTCAAGCAAAGCGCCAAGTGGGGTCAAACATAAAACCATTTATTTATTCTGCTGCGCTTGAAAACGGCTATACGCTCGCCTCAATTTTAAACGATGCGCCAATTAATCAGTGGGATAAAAGCCAAGGTGTGGCATGGCGACCTAAGAATAGTCCGGCTGTTTACAATGGCCCGATTAGAATTCGTCGCGCGTTAGCACAATCTAAAAACGTAATATCAGTTCGTTTGCTCCGAGGTGTTGGTTTGCAACGAACAGCAGATCACTTACTAAAATTTGGCTTTAAAAATTCAGACATCAACCGCAGTGAATCCTTAGCACTGGGCAGTGCTTCAATTACTCCAATTGAACTAGCTCGCGGTATGAGTGCATTTGCGAATGGTGGGCATTTGATTGAGCCGTACTTTATCTCAGAAATCCAAGATGCTTACGGTAACAGTTTGTTTAAAGCTAATCCTTCAGTAGTGTGTGACGACACTTCAGATCAGTCATTAACCCCAGACAATGCTACTGGATTATTCCCACAACAAAATACTGATACGCCACAATTAAAATGTGCCCCTCAGGTCATATCAAAACAAAATGCATTTTTAATTGCTCAAGCAATGCATAGCGCTGTTTGGGGAGGTGGAAACTGGTCACATAAAACGGGTTGGTCAGGAACAGGTTGGCGCGCTCAAGCATTAGGCCGTCGTGATCTATCAGGAAAAACAGGCACAACTAATGACTCTGTAGATACTTGGTTTAGTGGCTTTAATCGAAATGTTATGACCTCGGTATGGGTTGGTTTTGATAACCCTGGCAACCCGCTAGGCAGAACTTCATACAATAATAATCTTGATAACGGGCAAATATCAGGGGCTGAATCTGGCGCTAAAACAGCACAGCCAGCTTGGGTTGAGTTTATGAAAGTTGCGCTTGAAGGTAAACCTGAAGCCCCCATAGAGCCGCCAGAAGGTTTAGTGTCTATTCGGATTGATTTAGAAACCGGTTTATTAAGTCATAAAAATGATTACACCAGTCGCTTTGAGTATTTTGACAAAGGCACCGCCCCCACAAAATACGTAATGTCTCAACCAACAGATATATTTGAAGAAGACACTAAAACAGAAGAAGAACTGTTTTAAATAAAGAACGGCAGCCATTGGCTGCCGTTTTTAGTTGATACCAAATTTAGCTGTTCTAAATAAGAATTTTTTAACGCATGTAGCGACACGTTTAGCCCCGCAAAATGATTAGGTATTATTGCGGATTGATACAAGGCCCTTGTAACCTTTATTTTATATTTTGTACCAGCCAATATAAGTCAGAATGAATACCCGCCGCGGTTACTTCCTTACCCGCACCAGGCCCTTGAATCACAAGAGCGTTAGCGCTATACCACTTACTATTAATGACAAAAATATTATCGCCAGGTGTTAAATTAGCTAACGCATCACCAATAGGAGTATAAGTAATACCTACTTGAGCGGTTACTTTGTTTTCCGTAATTTCAAGTAAACCCGTGTAACGAAGTACGGAACTTTGTGCTTTGGCATTTGCAGCATGAGCGTCAATAAAGTCATTGAGGGTGGATTCATTAGCCAAAAAGTCGTCCCAACTTCCTATAGCAAGCGTTTCGGGCATGAGTGCTGATAAGCTTATATCATCAAGGTCGAGTTCTAAACCAAGCTCTCTGGCAAGTATAAGCAGTTTACGCTGCATATCACGCCCTGATAAATCTTCACGCGGATCGGGCTCTGTGAACCCCATCTTTTGTGCTTCAAGCACCAGATCAGAAAATGGTATTGTTCCGTCAAACTTACTGCATAACCACGATAACGTGCCTGAAAAAACACCTTCAATACGAGTGATTTTGTCACCACTGTTTTGCAAATCTGCCAATGCAAAGTTAACAGGTAAGCCTGCACCTACGCTTGTGTTGTAGCGCCAATGCAAATTTCGCTCACTAATACTCGTACGCAAAGCTTTATACCATGCTGTATCTGCAGTTCCAGCGTATTTGTTAGCACTGATCAAGTGGCAATCTAATGCAACAAACTGCGGGTATAACTGGCTAAATGCCTCGCTTGCGGTAATATCAACAACCACTTTATGCTCATAATCAAGTTCACTAATTATGTTTAGTAATGTTTGGTTATTATAAGCTTTGCTTTGTGAGAGAAAATGCGTTTTCCAATCAGCAATGTTTATACCACTGGGATTAAAAAGTAACGTTTCAGAGCGTATTAACCCAACCAATTTAATTGTAAAGTCATCAGAGAAACGCTCGAATTGAGCTGACAACTGCTCTATAAATACCTCTCCCACATTTCCAAGGCCCGCGATTATTAAAGCGACTTCTTGGCCTTTATTAATAAGCTTATCGTGTAAAACACTGAGTATATCGCTATCTATAACCTGATCCGTTAATAGTAAAATGTATCCACTGTCTTGGTGAATAAAGCGCGGCTCGATGGCATGAGCATTTAACGTATCAATAGCCAATACATTCAATTTTGAAATATCATTAACAGGCGCTACAACCGCACAGCCATTTAAGCTCGACTCGCTAATGTTTGCTCTACCCTCAAAATAACTAACAACTTTATATGCTGAAGCAGAGGGGACAACTAAATAAGTTTCACCATTTTGACTAAAGTGATGAATGCTGTGTTGAATCAGCTGGCTAACATCTGCGACTTCGCCTTCGGCCAGCTTTTCAACTGTTAATAAATCGATGTTGTTTAACGTGGTAATAAAACGCTTTTGTTTTACATTTCCTTCTTTAACTATATCTGTAGGCGTTGCTTGCACATCAAAACTACTACGAACAGATAGTTTTATATCGCTGTTTCTTAAAGGAGAAAGCGTTTTAGCGTGTAAAACAGGATTACCTAATCGCGCTAATAGGTTGGCTTGACCTCTACATACTTTATTGTATTTAACCGCTTTACTAACTTTGCGAGGGTCTGTGCTGTATACACCTTGTGTATCAGTCCAAATACACACCTGCTTAGCATGGCAGTAATTAGCGAGTAAGGTTGCACTATAGTCACTCCCATTGCGGCCAAGTGTAACCGTGTCACCCAACGTATTTGATGCAATAAAGCCTGTGACAACATTAATGTAGTCTGGGGTTATAAACTTTGCACATTGCTGCGCATTTTGGGTATGTAACAATTGCCCATTATTTAATGTAAAAAGTGTTCGAGCATCAAGGTCACAAGCATTAATATTTAATTGCGTAAGGTAAAGCGCCAATAAACGTGCAGACCAGACCTCACCATGAGCAAGCAAGGGAGCCTCTTTCAAGCCTTGGTTTTTTATCAATTCACTAATCGCTGTTAGTTCACTATGCAAACGCGTTAAAGCAGTTCGCTTAAGATCTGCATGGAGTAACTGTGTGATTAAATCAGTTTGATGATTATTTAATTGCAGCAATATATCAGCAACGACATGCGTATCTTGTTGCTGATAGCTTTGCCATAACTTCACCAAAGTATCGGTTGTTTTTCCCGCCGCAGATACAACAACACAATCGCCCGGCTGAGTATGCTCTAAAATAATACTCGCAACCCGCTCATACCGCTGAGCCGAACTAAGGCTTGAACCACCAAATTTATGTACTGTTTGTGTCATATTGTTCACCAAAGCGCTGGATGAGCGGCACTTAATTTAATGTCACCGCCAGCTCCTTTGTTTAAATTTGCTTTACTGCCTGGCTTTACAAGCTGAAACACGCGCTCTAAATCAGCTAATAAGTCGTTTATATCTTCTATACCTACTGAAACTCGAATAAGTGTATCGCCCACTCCCGCTTCAAGACGTGCTTTAGGCTCCATGCCAGCATGGGTCATGGTTGCAGGATGGCATATTAAGCTCTCTACTCCGCCCAAAGACTCTGCCAAGCTAAAGTCACGTAAGCTGGTTAAAAACGCCGCAGCATCGTTTACGTCTCCTTTAATATCAAAACTCACCATGCCACCAAAGCCTAGTTGCTGCGCTTTGGCTAATTCATGCTGTGGGTGTGATTCAAGACCAGGGTAATAAACTTGGCGAACAAATTCCGACTTTTCTAGGTATTTAGCAATCGCTAATGCGTTTTCTTGATGCTGCTTTAAACGCACATTTAGTGTTCGCAACCCGCGCAATGTTAAATAACTATCAAATGGCGCACCTGTAATACCTATATTATTTGCCCACCATCCCAGTTCATCGCCCAGCTCTTGTGAAGCGGCAATCACCGCACCGCCCACTACATCTGAATGACCATTAATGTACTTGGTGGTGGAATGTACAACTATATCAACACCAAATTTAATAGGGTTTTGTAATGCTGGTGATAAAAATGTGTTATCGGCAGCGACTAAAGCACCGCACTGTTTAGCAACATCGGTTATTGCTTTAATATCAGTTAAGCGTAGTAATGGGTTACTTGGTGTTTCTATCCAAATTAGCTTAGGCTTAATTGCTAAAATTTTATCTAAACTTTGTGCTTGTGTTAAATCTAAAACTTCTAGCTTGAGCAAACCGCGCTTTTGCAGTGAAGTAAATAAACGATAGCTTCCGCCGTAACAATCATGTGGGATCACTAACGTATCGTCATGATTCAGGATTTGCGTAGCCAAATGAACGGCAGACATACCCGTGGCAGTAATAATACCGCGTGCGCCACCTTCAAGCTCAGCCAAGGTTTCAGCTAAAATATCACGATTGGGGTTACCACTTCGCCCGTAATCGTATTGACGCTTTGTATCAAAGTCGGCAAACGAATAGGTGGTTGATAAGTAAATAGGTGCGACAACTGCGCCATGATGTTTGTCTGCTTCAACACCACTTCTCACTGCAATGGTTGCTTTATTTTTTTCGCTCATATTCGTCACCTATTTAATTTGGATGTTTAGACGTCTAAAAGAGTAATTTATCTTATTAAAGATGTCAAAACATTTAAAGCTCCAGATGGCTAAACAACTAGTATTTGACTATCTTTTTTAAATCGATAGAATTTCACGCATATTCATATGTATTGTAGTGCATATGAGCAATTATTAATCTGAGGCGACGATACATCTTATGGCTAAATGGAATGGTGAGTATATTCACCCATACGCAGAACACGGGAAAAAATCAGAACAAGTAAAAAAAATTACCGTTTCAATCCCACTAAATGTATTAAAGGTATTAACGGACGAACGCACGCGTCGTCAAATTAATAACTTACGTCATGCAACAAATAGTGAATTACTTTGTGAAGCATTTTTACATGCATTTACCGGTCAACCTTTGCCTAACGACGACGACTTACGTAAAGACAACGCCGAAAAAGTGCCTGAAGAAGTAAAAAAAATAATGCAAGAAATGGGGCTAGAAGTGCCTGTTTTAAACGAAGACTAAACGTAATTTAGACACAAAAAAACCTCAATTAATTGAGGTTTTTTTGTGTCTAAATTACAACTTAGTCGTTATTCCATATAGTTTTCTGGTAAATCAATTTGTGCAACACCTGACTCTACAGCAGCTATTGCAACCGCTTTTGCAATGCGTGGTAATAAACGAGGATCCATTGGTTTTGGAATAATATACTTATCACCAAACTCCAGCTTATCAACACCCGCAGCCGTCAGTACTTCAGCAGGTACAGGCTCTTTGGCAATACTTCTAATCGCTTCTACAGCTGCAATTTTCATTTCATCATTTATTGCACTGGCGCGTACATCAAGAGCACCGCGGAATATAAACGGAAAACACAGTACATTATTAACTTGGTTAGGGTAATCTGATCGACCCGTTGCCATAATTAGATCGTTTCGAGCAGAATGAGCCAGTGCAGGATCAATTTCTGGATCTGGGTTTGAACAAGCAAACACAACTGGTTTTTCTGCCATTAATTTTAAATCATCGGCAGCTAATAGATTAGGCCCCGATACACCAACAAATACATCTGCATCTTCAATAACATCTTGCAACGTGCGCTTGTCTGTATTGTTAGCAAAAAGTTTTTTGTATTCATTTAAGTCATCACGACGAGTATGAATAACACCTTTACGGTCAAGCATATAAATGTGCTCGCGCAAAGCACCACACTTAATTAACAGCTCCATACAAGCAACCGCAGCAGCACCAGCACCCAAACACACAATGGTCGCATTTTCGATAGACTTGCCTTGCACCTCAAGCGCGTTCAACATACCCGCAGCAGTTACAATGGCTGTACCGTGCTGATCATCATGAAATATCGGAATACTGCAACGCTCAATCAATGCTTTTTCTATTTCAAAACACTCTGGCGCCTTAATATCTTCAAGGTTAATTCCGCCAAACGTGTCGGCAATATTAGCAACTGTATTAATAAAGTCTTCAGTAGTGCGGTGTTTCACTTCGATATCAATAGAATCAAGGCCAGCAAATCGCTTAAACAGTAACGCCTTACCTTCCATTACAGGTTTTGAAGCAAGTGGGCCTAAATTACCTAAGCCTAAAATTGCAGTACCATTAGTGATAACCGCAACCATATTCCCTTTGCCTGTGTATTTATAAGCGTTTGCAGGATCTGCAGCGATTTCACGTACGGGTTCTGCAACTCCTGGGCTATATGCTAATGCGAGATCTTTTACCGTTTCAGCAGGCTTTGTTAGTTCAATGCTAATTTTTCCTGGAACGGGATGCGAATGATAGTGTAGTGCTTGTTCACGAAAGTCTGACATAACGCGATTGTATCCTGCAATTAAAGTAAAAGTGAGAGGTGAAGTTTAGGCTACGATACCCTTATTATTTTTAAATTCCAAGCAATATCAGGTCTATCCTGTTATATGCTAGTTCGATTAATTTTAAGAGGTTTTTCAATAACTTTTGTAAATTATATCGACACTTTATAAATAAAAATTCATCCAATAACGGATTCTAAAGGCACATTTGTTCTTTCATTATTTTTTATAAAACATCTTAATAAAGTACTATAAAAATAAGCAAAAATAGGCTTATTCACATACTTTAAAAACATATAACTTCACGTTAGCTACATTTAACTACTTAGTTAAAAAATGAACTAATTAAAAATATAGAGAATAATTTGCGGTTTGTCTGTAAAGGTTTATGCATATTCAGAATAAGAACAGGAAATAGTTATGCATAGCAGGGAAATATGAAAATCGAGCAATAAGCTAAATAATTTGTTATTTAGTTGTCCTATATTAAAAAATATTGACGCCGTTCGTGTAACACTTAACTTTTTAAATCGAAACGTTATTACGATTAAATTGGTATAACTAAACTAAAAGCATAAAAAAAGCACCCTAAGGTGCTTAATTTAACAAGACAGCAAAAATTACTTCTTGCTACCAAGTGCACCGAAACGCTTGTTGAAACGATCAACACGTCCGCCAGTGTCTAAAACTTTTTGCTTACCAGTGTAAAAAGGGTGACACGCTGAACATACGTCAAGGTGAATGTCTTTACATAAAGTAGAGCTTGTTTCGAATTTATTGCCGCATGAACAAGTTGCAGAAATTACTTCGTACTTAGGGTGAATACCTTCTTTCATAGAAACCTCTAGTTAAGGCCGCATCGCTCTCCAAACCCGAAGTCTGGCACCATACGTCGTTAAAACAAATTTGTTGGTCGCGGATTTTATCCAACTACCATCAAACACACAAGCTATTATTAACTGTTTTGCTAAAAAAGTAGGCAGACACTTAAGCAAGCAATATTTGCTAGTAGGTTTTTAACGTTATTTTTAGTACATTACATCATTAATTTTATGAGTTGAGTTGCTATGTGTTTTGCTGAAGTCGCTATAAAAGTCCCCTTACCGCGCACCTTTGATTATAAAGTAGATAAGCAACTCGATGGCATGGCATCACCACTTAAACCGGGTATGCGTGTGTTGGTGCCTTTTGGTAACCAAAAAAAAGTCGCCGTTGTTTTAGCTATTAAAAGCATGACCGACGTCCCCGAAAACAAAATAAAATCCATCATCGAAGTCATTGATGACGCGCCTATTTTATCATCTGAACACATTGCGCTTTTGAGTTTTACATCTCGCTATTACTGTTACCCACTCGGCGAAACAATTCATATAGCGCTACCTAGTGCGCTGCGCCAAGGTGAGTCACCGGATAAAACCAGTATCAATATGGTTATGCTGACAGAAAAAGGATCAACACTTCCGTCACTCAAAGCAAAAACTCAACTTAACTTATTAAAGCAACTTGCACAGTCAGGTAAATCATCATTAACCGAGCTCAAAGCACTCGGCTTTAGTAAAAAAACTATCGATAGCCTTATTGCAAAAGCGCTTGTTACACAAACCATAGAACATGATAATCAGTGGCAAAGTACTGCACCAACAGTAGGTAGTAAGCCTACACTGAACAAGGAGCAAGCCGTAGCTTGCACTGCAATTAATCAAAGTAAAGGCTTTAACACATTTTTATTAGAAGGGGTTACTGGTAGTGGTAAAACCGAAGTCTATCTTCAATGTCTTGAAGAAGTATTAAAGCGAGGTGAACAAGCCTTAGTACTTGTCCCCGAAATAGGCCTTACCCCTCAAACGGTAAATCGTTTTCGTCGCCGCTTTCCAGATACCCCCATCATGTTATGGCATTCTGCACTTACCGATAACGAACGCCTACAAACATGGCGCTTTTGCGAAAAAGGGAGTTGCGCTATTGTAATAGGTACGCGCTCAAGTATTTTTTTACCCTTTTTAAAGCTCGGTATGATTGTAGTTGACGAGGAACATGACTCATCATTTAAACAACAAGATACCCTTCGTTACCATGCTCGAGATTTAGCAGCTTATCGTGCATTCCAGCATAAAATCCCACTTATACTCGGCAGTGCTACTCCAGCGCTCGAAACCTTGCATAAAGCCATTAATAATAAGTACCAACTATTAAGCCTGACTGAGCGCGCTCAAACCTCAACCGATAACCAATTTAAATTACTCGACATGAAAGGCCAGCCCGATCAGGCCGGTATTGCTCACGCAAGCCTTGCTACTATGCGCCAACATTTAAATCGTGGTAAACAGGTTATGGTGTTTTTAAATCGTCGTGGTTTTTCACCTACACTTATTTGCCATGAATGTGGTTGGTTAAGTGAATGTAACCGTTGCAGTACTAGTGCCACGTTCCATAAAGCGATTGGTCAAATGATTTGCCACCATTGTGGCGACCAACATCAAGTACCTCATCAATGCCCAGATTGCGGGAGCACGCAAATATTCCCTAATGGTAAAGGGACTGAACAAATAGAAGAATTTTTAACAAACGAGTTTCCTGATACACCAGTAACCCGTATTGATCGCGATTCAACTCGTCGTAAAGGCAGTTTAGAAAAAGCCCTAGACGAAATTAATTTAGGTGGAGCGCGCATATTAGTAGGTACGCAAATGCTTGCAAAAGGTCATCACTTTGCTGATGTAAGCCTTGTCATAATTTTAGACGTAGACAGCGGCCTATATTCCTGTGACTTCAGAGCAACGGAACATTTAGCGCAGTTAGTGACTCAAGTAGCAGGACGTGCTGGTCGCTCAGGAGAGCCTGGCCAGGTGTTATTACAAACACATTTCCCAGAACATCCTCTTTTACAAGATTTGGTCAATAATGGTTACCAAGATTTTGCACGCTTTGCGTTAAGCGAGCGTGATGACGCCGACTTACCGCCTATTACTAATATGGCCATAGTTAGAGCACAAGGGCTAAGTATTAAACTAGTCGTCGACTTTTTGACAGATTTGGTTCCAGTTAACGGGGTATCTGGTATACAATTGCTCGGTCCGATCCCTGCCCCATTAGAAAGAATTGCGGGTATGTATCGGTTTCAATTGCACATTCAAGCGCAAGATCGCCGCATATTACATCAGTATCTTGCGCAAATGGTTGATTATTTAAGCACCAGTAAACTTGCACAAAAAGTTCGCTGGAGTTTAGATGTAGACCCTATAGATATGATTTAGGTTAAGGCCAAAATAACGCTATGGCACAGCACGATTACATTAATAAAAAACCAAAAAATAGAAAAAACACCAAAAAAGAACCTGCTAAAAAGCCATTCCCTTATCTTTTGGTAATTGTTGCAGCTTTGCTTGTGGGCGGTTTTGCCTATGGATTATGGTTTATTAAAAATAATGCCGACCCCGAGCTTGTTGAAAAACAAACTAACCCAGCCGAAAAAGAAAAAATAGAAGTGGTCGTTCCTCGTGCGCCTGAATTTATAAAAGAAATCAGAAACCATGAAGTGCAAGTAGAAGTAAAAGAAATTGAACAAAAAGGTCCTTATGTTATGCAATGCGGCTCGTTCAGGACTCATGAACAGGCTGAATCGTTAAAAGCTAAAATAGCCTTTGCTGGTCTTATATCTGAAATAAGAGAAACCAAAGGCGAAACGGGTATTTGGTATAAAGTACGTTTAGGGCCTTATAAAACGAAGCGCCAAGCAGAAAGTGATAAAAATAAACTCAAGCGTGTCAAAGTCGTCGGCTGCGGAATTTGGGGCTGGACTTGAAAATAAACCATTCACCCATATAACCTCATCATAATCGTTTTTAACGAGTTGCCCCTGCAACTCGATGATGAGGAATAACATGACCACTATTGTAAGTGTACGCCGCGACAACAAAGTTGTAATTGGTGGCGACGGCCAAGTTTCATTGGGTAATACCGTAATGAAGGGTAACGCCCGTAAAGTTCGACGTCTTTATAATGGCAAAGTAATCGCAGGCTTTGCCGGCGGTACTGCTGATGCCTTCACCCTTTTCGAACGTTTTGAAAGCAAACTAGAAATGCATCAAGGTAATCTCACCAAAGCTGCTGTTGAAATGGCGAAAGATTGGCGTAGTGACCGTGCACTCAGAAAGTTAGAAGCCCTTTTAGCTGTAGCCGATGAAACTGCCTCTTTAATTATCACCGGTAACGGCGACGTCGTTCAGCCAGAAAATGACTTAATTGCCATTGGTAGTGGTGGTAACTTTGCCCAATCGGCCGCAACCGCGTTATTAGAAAACACCGATTTAAGCGCTCGTGAAATAGTAGAAAAAAGCCTAACTATTGCAGGTGATATCTGCGTATTTACTAACAACTTCCAAACTATTGAAGAATTATAATAGGAACCGCTATGTCTGCTATGACCCCAAGAGAAATTGTTCACGAGTTAGATCAACATATTATTGGCCAAGCTAACGCAAAAAAAGCCGTTGCTATTGCACTTCGTAATCGCTGGCGCCGTATGCAATTAAACGATGATTTACGTGCAGAAGTAACGCCAAAAAATATTTTAATGATTGGTCCTACAGGTGTTGGTAAAACAGAGATTGCGCGCCGCTTAGCCAAACTTGCCAATGCCCCTTTTATTAAAGTAGAAGCAACCAAGTTCACCGAAGTGGGTTATGTTGGTAAGGAAGTTGAAACCATCATTCGCGACTTAGTTGAAGTGTCTATTAAAATGACACGTGAACAACAAACTAAAAAGTTTAAACACCGCGCAGAAGAAGCGGCCGAAGATCGTATTTTAGATGCACTTTTACCACCTGTTAAAGATCAATACGGTGAAACTCAGCGTGATGAAAACTCATCAACACGCCAAACATTCCGTAAAAAGCTTCGCGAAGGTCAACTAGACGATAAAGAAATTGAAATCGATTTAGCACAAGTACAACCAAACGTAGAAATTATGGCGCCTCCTGGTATGGAAGAAATGACCAACCAGCTACAGGGCATGTTTCAAAACATGGGTGGCGATAAGCGCACTAAGCGCAAGCTCAAAATTAAGGAAGCCTTTAAGTTACTAACCGAAGAAGAAGCAGGCAAATTAGTAAACCCAGAAGAGCTAAAAGAGCAGGCTATATTTGCTGTAGAGCAAAATGGTATTGTGTTTATCGATGAAATAGACAAAATTTGTAAGCGCGGAGATTCATCGGGTCCAGATGTTAGTCGAGAAGGTGTACAACGCGATTTACTTCCGCTTATTGAAGGTTCAACAGTAAATACTAAGCACGGTATGGTTAAAACTGACCACATGCTATTTATTGCCTCTGGTGCATTCCAAATGGCTAAACCATCAGACATGATCCCTGAACTACAAGGTCGCTTACCTATTCGCGTTGAGCTTGAAGCTCTTACTGCAAACGACTTCAAACGTATACTTACAGAGCCTCATGCATCACTCACAGAGCAACAACGCGAGCTACTTAAAACAGAGCAAGTTGATGTTCAGTACAGTGATGACGCTATTGAGCGTATTGCAAAAGCTGCATGGCAAGTTAACGAGAAAACCGAAAATATTGGTGCTCGTCGTCTTCATACCGTGATGGAAAAGCTAATGGAAGAAATTTCATACGATGCGTCTGAGCAAGCTGGATCGTCGGTAGTTATTGATGCGGCTTATGTTGAAAAACATTTAGGTGCACTAGTTGAAGATGAAGATTTAAGCCGCTTTATTCTTTAATTGGTACTATAAGTAGTTATACTAAAAGCCTCCATATTGGGGGCTTTTTAATGGGATACAAAACATGAAACACGTAACAAAAGTGCATTATCATAGCGTGAGCAAAAATTTAGATGTTTACTTTGACGATGATAGTAAAGCCGTATTTAGTTGTGAATTTTTACGTGTTCACTCTCCATCAGCAGAGGTACAAGGCCATGGCTCTGGCCCTATGAAGCTGGTTTTAAACAAGCAATCAGTCGGGATAAAAAAAATAGTCCCGGTTGGGCATTACGCACTGCGCCTAGATTTTGACGATGGCCATAATAGCGGATTATTTAGCTGGAACTATTTTGCTAAGCTGCAAGAACAGCAGACTAAGCTGTGGAATGAATATTTAGAACGTGTAAGCGAAAACACAAAAAATAAAGATAGTGTGCCAATAAAGTTTATTCCTTAAACCTTATTGGCTCTTTAATAAATTTAGACTTTAAATTTATCTATCGCAGCATATAGTACGCGACCTTGCTCAGATACCTCTTCACTAGTTTGTGCGTTACGCGATGCATGCTCTGATGCATCTTGTGCAATATCTCTAATACGTACCACGTTTTTATTAACCTCTGATGCAACTTGGCTTTGCTCATCAATAGCAACGGCAATTTGTGTACTCATTTCCATAATGGTTTGTACATCTTCAGTAATAGCACCCAACAACTCGCCCGCTTTAATTGCCTGGGATGCACTTTCATCACCTTGTGAGCGACATTGGTGCATAATGCTTACAACTTCCTGAGTACGTTGCTGTAGGGTATTAATAATCCCTTCTATTTCACTAGTAGACTCTTGCGTACGCTGGGCTAATGAGCGCACTTCATCAGCAACCACCGCAAAGCCACGACCTTGCTCACCAGCACGAGCTGCTTCAATTGCAGCATTAAGCGCAAGTAAATTAGTTTGTTCAGCAATACCACGAATAACATCAAGCACCGAGCCAATCGTTTCACCGTCTTTTTCTAGTTGAGACACCACATCAGATGCACTGCCTAAAGATCCAGACAATTCTCTGATATGGTTAACGGTTGATTCAACTTCGCTGCGGCCTTGTTGAGCACTCAAGTTTGTAGACTCCGCTTTTTTAGCCGCCGCTTCAGTGTTGTGTGAAATATCCTGAATAGTCGCTTGCATTTCTGTTGCTGCGGTAGCAACCATGTCAGCTTCGTGTAATTGCTCTTGCATACCTGAGCTTGTGGCTGCTGTGCTCTCAGATAAATGATCTGTTGCTACATTGAGTGTGTTTAATGCGCCATTAACTTCATAAATCAGGTTTTTAAAATCACCTATTAAACTATTAAAGTCTGTGGTCATGATGGTGATTTCATCTTTACCCGTTTGCTCTATCATTACGCTTAAGTCGTTATTGCGCCTAATGTCATTTATGCTGTGATAAACGCGTTCAATAGGCACAATAATAGAATGGCTAGTAAAATAAACCAATACTAAAACAATAACGCCTGCAATAACGAAAATAGTAATTGCCAAAAACTGTGCCTCACTTACGCTGTTTTTGACATGAGTTACTGTTTCCTCAACAATTTGGCCAACCACAGTGTCACTTTTTGACACGCTTTCTCGCATTTTACCAAGAGCTCCTGACTCTAAGTTTACCCCTAATTCAACTTGGGCTTTTACCAGCGCCTGAAAAGAATTTTGATAAGTAGCAATTAAGCTATTGAGCTGTGATTTGGTGTTTGAGTCTATTGTTGAACGAGAAAGGCTTTGTTCAAGCTTAGTAATTGTGTCGTCAAAACGTGGGAGATACTTGATATCTAAACGCAGCATAAAATCCTTTTCAGCACGTCTTAATTGCAACATAAGTACTAGCAACTCATCGCTTTGCTGCTCGTTAAGCAAGGTTTCTACTTTATGCACTGCACTTCTTAGTTCACCATAAAGAGCATCTTTGGGATTTAAGCCTATTTTTCTTTGAAGAGAGACTACGTTATTAAAATCGCTATTATATTTAGCAACTAAGCTTTTTAATTGCGCTGCTTTTTGAGTATCAATATTTAAACTAGACATTAAAGCCTGTAATTCAGCTAACTTTGTATCCAGGACTGCATACTCTTTTTCGAACGACTCTAAAGAGCTCTCTGTTTTGTAAAACAAAAAGTTTTTTTCATGCTTTCTTAACTCTAATTGCTGAATATTCAGCTCTTTCGCTAGCTGTATAGTCTGATTTAATTTAAGATTTTCCTTTCCCTCAAAAATAGTTACACATAATAGAATAACCATTGCTAAACCAACTACCAAAGCATTAAGTTGCAATCGCCTCTTAATCGTTAAATTTTCTAAAAAACTCATTTCAAACACCTTTGGTTAATATGCAACCTTATTATAGACTAATGTCTTAATCTGCTTTTATTTTTTTTAGCTTTTTGCAAACTGGTCATACCTGAAGAGTATATGGCATTACAAATTAACACTGCCCCATAAACCTCTGTGTAGTAATTGAGTTTTATGCCACTGTTTTTGTAATAACCAATCTACAAGTGGTTCAGGGTCGCTAGGGTAATTAATTTGCCTGTTTTGAGGTGCATTATTCCAGTCATCTAATGCTTGTGGATTTAAGTAATTCATTACATGAGCCATTCCCATAGTGAGTAATGTTTGTGCATTTTCACTTTGTTCAAACTGGCCATCTAACGGCTTTAGTAATAACTTTTTACCCAACTTTAATGCCTCACTGGCAAGTTCAAACCCGGCATTACCAATCACGCCGCTTGTATTGGCTAAATCATTTAAAAAGTCAGATCTTGAAGGCGAACGTAAATGTATATTACCCAGCGATCTATTTTGCGCATCGGGGTGATAACAATAAAACTCTTTTTCGGGAAAGTCCTTTAGGTAGTCAATAATGCTAGCAAGGTTTTCAAAGGGTAAGTACACCAACACTTTGTTAATAATCGCAACAGGATTACTATGTTCATGATGTGCAATAAATGGTGGAATAATGTTTTCAGCAAATGGCTGCCAATGAACCCCTAAGTACGTATCAGCAGGTGCATAATATTTTATTAACGACTTACGTAAAATACCTCGGCTAAACATAGGAACACTGTTAGATAAAAAAGCCGCCTGGTGACTGATACCAACCACAGGAACACCGGCTCGTTTAGCTGCCCATGCAGTAATTGGCTCGAAATCATTAAGCACAAAGTCATACTGCTTTACATCGAACGATTTAATGTCTTTTACTAACTTACAAATACGCGCATTTTTAACGGTTTGAAGGCTTTTTACTTGCCCGTTTTTAGTATTAAACGACAGCCCTCTAAAGCTTTTATAGTTCGCAAAGTCGTGCATATCAAAGTAATCTTTATTTGCACGTCCTGAAAAAACATAATCAACGTCAATATTTAGTTTTTTAAAGCAGCTAGCCATAACACGGGCCCGTGTTATATGGCCATTCCCAGTACCTTGAATACCGTATAATATTTTCATGCTGGCACCACTAGTGCCAATGCAAATAACCCACATGAACTACCTATCAGTGCACCAATAATAATATCAGCAGGATAATGGACCCCCAATACCACTCTCGATATTGCCACACCACCAGCCCAGCCTAAAAATAGCCATACATACTGAGGGAAAAAGTGACACAAAATAATAGCAACTAAAAAAGCGGCAGCACTGTGACCTGACGGTAAGCTAAATTTGTCACTCGGTACTATATAAGCATTGGTTACTAAACAATCGCATGGCCTTATTCGTGCAAAATACTTTTTAGCTAAAAAGTAAATAGGCCGCTCAATAATAAAGCCAAGCATTATTGCAATTGGTAGTAGCTGGTGCAGCTCGTTTTTACTAAGCCACCACACACCTGCACATATAACTAAATACAATCCGCCGTCACCACTTTTAGATAATCCAAACGCCATTTTTTTTAGCCACTTAGGTGAGTTACAATTAAACAAAGTTAAAAATAATCGCTCGTCAAACTGAGCTACTTTTTTAAGTATATTATTATTTCCCATTGCTTATTCCTCATCGCATAATATATGAACACTGATTTAGCTTAGGTGTTGTAAATAACAATTGAGTGACGCTTTTAAGACACTATTGTTGCCATTCTTGATTTACTCCTTGTTTTGCTTAAATTTACTACGATTAAGTCGTTGTTATTGGTTATAAGGCAGGTATACTGAGTTATAAATTAATGTACCTTTTGAGGATAAAATAATGGATTACAGCACTTCTGATTTATGTGACCACTTTGCTGACGTGGTTGACGTGCTAGAACCAATGTTCATCAACTTTGGTGGTCGACACAGTTTTGGTGGCCGCATTAAAACGGTTAAATGTTTTGAAAATAATGAACTGATCCGCGAAATACTATCTCAAGACGGTACAGAACAAGTGCTATTAATTGACGGTGGTGGCTCTACTCGCCGCGCACTTATTGATATTGAACTTGCTGAACTAGCGTTTGAAAACAATTGGAATGGCATTGTTGTGTACGGAGCTGTCCGCCATGTAGATGAGCTAGAAGAGCTTGATGTAGGTATTCAAGCCATAGCATCAATCCCTGTGGCTGCCGACAGCGAAGGCGCTGGCGAAAATGGCATTGGTGTTAACTTTGCTGGTGTGTCGTTTTTCGATGACGACTTCATCTATGCCGACAGCACGGGTATTGTGTTATCTGCTGAGGAACTTGAGTTGGAAGTTGTAGAAGTATAACGTGACCACTCAGTTAAAAGTATATGATGAAAGCGCGGTTAAAGCCTTATGCTCTACCCGCGCAAACGAAAAAAAAGCATGGCAAGCCATGTCTTTACTCGACACTCACGTAGATGTTCAACAAGCCCTTGTTGATGCCGCTGAGTTTGGTATGCGCTATGTACTTTTAGGCATATGTGAAGACATTGGCCCTAAAGCAAATTTAGGCAATGGTGGAGCAAGTGAAGCCTGGCCTGCTTTTTTATCTAAGTTTTTAAACCAACCCCATAATCAATTTATTGCCACTCAAAAAGTGTTGTTACTTGGCGAAGTCCACGTTGATGACCTATTGGCGCAAAGTAACCAATTAAACAACAAAAGCCCTGAACAACTTCAGCAATTACGTTTGCTATGCCAACAGTTAGATGAGCGCGTAGAAAGTGTATTAAATCTAATATTTAAAGCGGGTCTTGAACCAATTGTGATTGGTGGCGGGCATAATAACTGCTTAGGGATTATTCGTGCATTTAGTGGTTCACAGCATACACCAGTTAATGCAATAAACTTTGACCCTCATGCTGACTTTAGAGAATGCGAAGGGCGCCACAGTGGCAATGGGTTTCGATATGCTTATAACGAGAAGCTACTCAATAATTACCATGTTATTGGCCTACACGAGCAGAAAAATAACCAAGCAATTATTGATGCCATGACGCAGGCAAACTTCACGTTTGATAGCTACCAGTCACTCAAAGTAAAACGCGACATAACGCTTACTCAGTCTATTGATAAGGCTATTAACGGTTTTGATTCATTACCCCTAGGCATTGAAGTAGATCTAGACAGCATTACATTTATGCCTGTAAGTGCCTATACGTGCTGTGGGTTTAGTGTCAGCGACACTGAACATTTTATATATAAAGCAGCAAGTAACCGAAACGCTAAATACTTACACTTATGTGAGGCATCACCAAGCCAACACCCAAACGGACCTGAAATAGGCGCAGCGCATGTAGGACAAGTGATCAGTGCATTGGTAAATAGCTATTTACTGGCAAAAGAAAGCGAGGGCTCATTCAAATAAATTTGATCGTGATGTGAGGCTATAAATTAATAGATAATGTAACCTTAGCAGCATTACTCTCCTGTATTACAACCTTGAAACGTCAGTAAGGTAGCGCAAAACGAAGTCCTTTGCGCTCACTTTAATTAACCTTGTGCTTGTTGCCACTCTTTTAACCAGCTCATTAAGCCTATGCTACTAAGCGGATGCCCAAAGTAATAACCTTGGGCAGCATAGGCATTTAAACTTTTAACAAATTTAAGTTGCTCAAGGGTTTCCACCCCTTCAAAAATGACTTTTGTTTTTTGCTGATTATGCATTTCAACCATACCGCCAACTAAACTGCGGATATTATTTTGGTTGCTAAAATCAGCCGTTAATGACGGCGCTACTTTTATATATTCCACTGCTAAGCTAGGTAACTTAGAAAGCAGTACAGGGTTATCACCTAAGCCATCAACACAAAGCTTTAAGCCAATATTGTTCAGCCTTGCGATCATCGCTCTGCCTTTATCATCGAGCCCCGTAAATATATGTAATGGACACTCAACAATTAAATCCCCCATTTGTAAGTTGTGCTCTGTTATTACATTATCAACAAACTCAACAAACTCTTCATTAAGCATTTCTGGGCCAAATACGTTAATGCTTAGCGGTATAGCTATGCCTTCCATTCTAAGTGCCATAGCAAGTTCTGCAGCCCGTTCTATAACAAACTTAGCAAGTGGGTAACCAAGCCCTGCAATTCTAATATCATCAATAAAACGATTAGCAGATAAAATCCCTTGTTTAGGATGCTGCCAACGCAATAACAATTCTAAAAATTCAATTTGACCATTTTTATTACAAATAACCGGTTGAAAATACAACTCAAGCTCGCTTGCAAAGTCAATGTTAGCAAGCTCTTTTAAGCGCGCTTGCTGTTCTAATTGCTCAATCATCATTTGCTGGTGATAAGGCACCACTTTTTGAGTAGGCTGGCTATCAAGGGCTAAGTAGGCATAAGAAATTAAATCGTCAAAGTTAGTATCTTGCTCATTACAGGCAACGTAGCTTGCTCGCGCTTTCACTTCAACCGTACAATTGGCGACATTAAAAGGCTTAAGTGTTGCACCGAGTATGGTATCAATAATTTGTTCGTGTAAATGCTTGTGATTAGCTAAGCTGCAAATAAACGCAAAATTTAATCCACCTAAATGAGCAAGTTTTTCATTACCCACTAAAGTAATCACTTCTTCGCTTTCTAATTGTTCTTGTATTCTATTTGCTGATTGCGCTAATAAAATATCGCCAAAGCCACGCCCTATATGCTGATTAACTTGCTCAAAGCCTTCAAGTCGAATAATAATAAGCACGGCTTCAACTTGAGTATCATCACACCAAACATAGTAACCTTGACGTAACTCTTTTTTGCTAGCAAATACTGAAAGGGGTGACTCTTCTACAAAGGCGTCGTCGACCTGCTTTGGGGCCATGCTAACCTTGGGCTCGTCACTTTCATCATTTAGCAAACCAACTACAGCACACAGTAATATAGCTAGTACAACCCAAAATAACGGCACATCCAATAACAAATGTGCTGAAAACAACACCACAAACAACAGTCCCGCGGCAGAGCTGGTAATAATCATACTCCAATTATTACGTTCGAATGATTGCCATAAATGAAAACAAAAACCAAAGGCCAATAAAATAGATAACCATGCTTCACCGCTACTTAAAATAGCTAAACCTACAACACCTGTGCATAAATAACTAAATTTAATGTTGGTATTTTTAACCGAAAATAAAGTGGTGATCATCGCCATTAAAAGCGCTCCACTAAAAAAAATCGGAAAATTACTGTCGGTTAATATATTCAAGTTAACGGCACTCGTATTCGTAAAAAAACTTTAACAACAACATGTTAAATATGAACAAAAATAATACAAACTAATTAAGTTTACCCAAAATCCATAAATTTGACAGTTTATTTACGCCGAATTGGTAACTTAATTGCGATGGGTGGCTTATTTGCCAATGTGCAATGTCGGCTCTGGCTCCCACTTTTAACACTCCTCTATCATTTAATCCCAGAGCTTTAGCTGCGTTACTGGTAACACCTGCCAGTGCTTGCTCTGGTGTTAATCTAAAGAGTGTACATGCCATATTCATCATTAATTGCACCGAACACAGCGGTGAAGTACCTGGATTAAAGTCGCTCGCAATCGCAATTGGCACCTTATATTGATTAAGTAGCTCTATGGGGGGCTGTTTAGTTTCTCTTAAAAAATAAAATGCCCCCGGTAAAAGCACAGCCACAGTGCCGGCCTTTGCCATGGCTTCTACACCTTGTTCATCAAGATACTCTATATGATCTGCAGATAACCCATTAAATTCGGCCACCAGCTCAGCACCATGCTGATTAGATAACTGCTCTGCATGGCATTTTACTGGCAAATTATGTTTAGCCGCCGCCGCAAATACGCGCTTAGTTTGCTCATAACTAAACCCTACATTTTCGCAAAACACATCAACGGCGTCGGCAAGGCCACCTGCAACGACTTGCTCAAGCATCTCGTTGCACACCAAATCAATATATTCATCTGCACAGCCTTTGTATTCCTTGGGTAATGCATGAGCGCCTAAAAATGTTGTTTTTATATCAATAGGGTGATGCTCACCCAGTAGTCTTGCCACTTCTAATAGTTTAATTTCGTTTTCGGTATCAAGCCCATAACCCGACTTAATTTCAACTGTTGTTACGCCTTCTTTTAACAGTGTATTGAGCCTGTCTTTGGCATCAACAAATAGTTGCTCTCTATCTGCAGCTCTGGTTGCTTTTACTGTACTTGCAATGCCTCCGCCTTGCGCTGCAATTTGTTCATAGCTTACGCCTTGTAATCGCTGCTCAAATTCTTGCGCACGAGAACCAGCAAATACCAAATGTGTATGGCAATCTATTAAACCAGGTGTTAGCCATTGCCCTTTTATGCTCAAAGTTGGCGTTGCAAAAGCGTCAAATGGCGGTAACGATGCTTGCTCACCTAGCCACACGATTTCTCCGTTTTTAATGGCTAACGCTGCATTTTCGATAATCCCATAAGGTGTATCTCTAGTAGGATCCATTGTGGCAATATTTGCATCGATTAAAAGTAAATCTATATTTTCTAAGTTATTATTTTGTTGAGTGTTTTGCATATTGCAGTCCATACATACCCTGACATGATTGAAATATAGTCTAACAACACATCTTGTATATACAAGAGGATTGTGTCATCTTATTTAATATAAATTACTCCTAATGCAGCTACCCAGTTAATGACAACACCTAAATTTGCGCAAATAAAACAATTTATTGTTGATAAAATTCGCAGCGGTTTGTGGCAAGAAAACCAACGCGTTCCCTCTGAAAACGAGCTAAGCACACAATTTAGCGTTAGCAGAATGACTGCTCGCCGCGCACTTAGCGAATTAACAGAAGCTGGAATACTTACGCGTAGCCAAGGCCTTGGAACATTTGTTGCTTCGTTTAAGTCGCAGTCTTCATTACTTGAAATTAAAAATATTGCCGATGAAGTTAAAGAACGTAACGGCAACTACACCTGTAGCGTGCTTATACTTGAATCAATAAACGCGGTGGCCCCTATTGCTATCGCACTAGGAGTAGAAGTAGATAGCGTCGTGTACCGAAGCGTACTGGTTCATAACGAAAACGACAGTCCAATACAGCTTGAAGAACGCTTTGTAAACCCTGCGCTTGCTAGCGGCTATTTACAACAAGATTTTAGTGCAACGACTCCTCATGAGTATCTTTCAAGTGTTGCACCTCTTACTCAAGCTAGACACACAGTAGAAGCCATTATGCCCAACAACGAAATGTGCCAATGGTTAAACCTATATAACGAAGAGCCTTGCCTGCAAGTTATTCGCAGAACATGGTCAGTTAACGGTATTGTAAGTTTTGCACGACTTGTATCGCCTGGTAGCAAATACCGCTTGGGCGGACACTTAACGTTTAAAAAATAAGATAAACAAGATTGCGCATCATGCGCTTTTTTTGTGACAAATCACCTTGTATATACAACAGGAGCAACACATGACTAACCGACTCGACACAAGTCGCGTAATACGTGCACCGCATGGCGATATGATAAGCGCAAAAAGCTGGCAAACTGAAGCGGCAAAACGCATGCTCATGAACAATTTAGACCCTGAGGTTGCAGAGCATCCTCACGCATTAGTTGTTTATGGTGGTATTGGTAGAGCGGCACGTGATTGGCCAAGTTTTGATAAAATAATAGCAACCCTAGACCGATTAAATGATGACGAAACATTGCTTGTTCAGTCAGGTAAACCTGTTGGCGTATTTAAAACACACAGCAATGCTCCTCGCGTTTTAATTGCAAATTCAAACTTGGTACCCCACTGGGCTAACTGGGAGCACTTCAACGAGCTAGATAAAAAAGGTTTAATGATGTATGGCCAAATGACGGCTGGCTCTTGGATTTATATTGGCTCTCAGGGCATTGTACAAGGCACATACGAAACATTTGTAGCCATGGCTAAACAACACTTTAATGGTCAAGCTAAAGGTAAATGGGTGTTAACAGGTGGCCTTGGTGGCATGGGCGGCGCGCAGCCACTGGCGGCAACTATGGCGGGCTTTTGCGCCTTAGTTGTTGAGTGTGACGAAAGCCGCATCGATTTTCGCATTAAAACTGGCTACGTTGATGTAAAAGCCACAAATCTTGAACATGCACTGCAGTTAATTACTGACGCATGCGTTAACGACAAAGCAATTTCGGTTGGCTTGCTGGGCAACGCTGCAGATATATTTAGCACACTTGTAAGCAGTGGCATTACACCCGATATAGTGACTGACCAAACATCAGCACACGACCCACTTAATGGTTACTTACCACAAGGTTGGACTATGGAGCACGCCGCAAAAATGCGTGAACAAAATCCAAAAGCGGTTGTAAAAGCAGCCAAACAATCAATGGCTGTACAAGTTAATGCCATGTTAGCCCTACAAAAAGCAGGCGCAGCAACCACTGACTACGGTAATAATATCCGCCAAATGGCATTTGAAGAAGGTGTTACAAACGCATTTGATTTCCCTGGCTTTGTTCCAGCTTATATCCGCCCATTATTTTGCCAAGGTATTGGCCCGTTTCGATGGGTCGCTTTATCGGGCGATCCAGAAGATATTTATAAAACAGATGCTAAAGTAAAAGAACTAATCCCTGATGATGCGCATTTGCACAATTGGCTTGATATGGCGCGCGAACGCATTCAATTCCAAGGCCTACCGGCTCGTATATGCTGGGTGGGTTTAAAAGACAGAGCACGCCTAGCACTGGCATTTAATGAAATGGTAAAAAATGGTGAGCTTAAAGCACCTATTGTTATTGGCCGTGATCATCTTGATTCTGGCTCAGTAGCAAGCCCTAATCGTGAAACAGAAAGCATGAAAGATGGTTCAGATGCCGTCTCTGATTGGCCATTGCTTAATGCGTTGCTTAACACTGCAAGCGGTGCTACGTGGGTATCACTTCACCATGGCGGTGGTGTAGGAATGGGCTTTAGCCAACACTCAGGTGTTGTTATTGTTGCCGATGGTACAGACGAAGCGAAAGCACGTGTTGGTCGCGTGCTTTGGAATGACCCCGCTACCGGTGTAATGCGCCATGCAGATGCCGGTTACGACATCGCAAAAAACTGTGCCAAAGAGCAAAACCTAGACTTACCAATGCTGAACGAGGAATAATCATGGTCGAACTAACTCTCACACCCGGCTCACTTGATTTAAATAGTCTAAGAAAGATTAATGCATCAAGTGTAAAAATAAACCTTGAAAAAAATGCCGAATCTCAAATCGCTGCCAGCGCACAAACCGTTCAAAATGTCATTAA
Organism: Pseudoalteromonas sp. 2CM32C; assembly: GCF_023161925.1. Classification (NCBI taxonomy): domain Bacteria; kingdom Pseudomonadati; phylum Pseudomonadota; class Gammaproteobacteria; order Alteromonadales; family Pseudoalteromonadaceae; genus Pseudoalteromonas; species Pseudoalteromonas sp. 2CM32C. Next base: position 802,478 of record NZ_JALNTI010000001.1, read on the forward strand.
TGAGCAACGCACAGTGTATGGGATTAACACCGGGTTTGGCCTGCTTGCTAATACCAAAATTGCCGATGACGAGCTTGAGCTACTTCAGCGTTCAATTGTGCTTTCTCATGCCGCTGGCATTGGCGAGTACATGGACGACAGCACAGTAAGATTGATGATTACACTAAAAATCAACTCACTTTCTCGTGGCTTTTCTGGCATTCGCTTACAAGTCATCGAGTTTTTTATACAGTTGCTAAATAGTGAAGTTTACCCATGCGTTCCTAAAAAAGGCTCTGTTGGCGCTTCGGGTGATTTAGCTCCACTTGCACATATGTGCTTACCCTTGCTAAGCGAAGGCCAGATGCGCCATCAGGGTAAAATAATCAGTGCGGCTGAAGGTTTGAAAATAGCAGGGCTTGAACCGCTTACGCTTGCAGCAAAAGAAGGTTTAGCGCTGCTTAACGGTACTCAAGCGTCTACCGCTTTTGCATTACAGGGGTTATTTAGAGCAGAAGATTTATATGCGCAAAGCTGTGTAATAGGCTCTATAAGTATTGAAGCAGCAATGGGGAGCCGCGCTCCCTTTGACTCACGTATTCACGAAATTCGTGGGCAACGTGGTCAAATAGATACCGCACAAGTGTTTAGAGATTTGCTTGATACTCAATCACAAATTAGCGACTCCCATGTAAACTGCGAAAAAGTACAAGACCCTTATTGTTTACGTTGCCAACCTCAAGTATTGGGTGCGTGTTTAACACAAATACGCCAAGCTGCTGATGTATTGCTGTGCGAATCAAATGGTGTAACCGACAACCCACTCGTATTTGCCGATGTAGGCGATATTATTTCTGGCGGAAACTTTCACGCTGAACCTGTCGCTATGGCCGCCGACAACCTCGCTGTTGCAATTGCTGAAATTGGCGCTTTAGCAGAGCGCAGAATTGCTCTACTTATTGATTCTAACTTATCAAAATTACCGCCCTTTTTAGTTGAAAACGGTGGCGTAAACTCTGGCTTTATGATTGCTCAAGTAACAGCAGCAGCATTGGCATCTGAAAATAAATCGCTTGCGCATCCCGCGTCTGTAGATAGCTTACCAACATCTGCCAACCAAGAAGATCACGTTTCAATGGCTACGTTTGCCGCGAGGCGGTTACAAGAGATGGCAAATAATACACAAGGTGTTTTGGCTATAGAGTGGCTTGCATCAGTACAGGGCTTAGAATTTAGAAAACCGCTAAGCCCGTGTGAAAAAGTATTAAAGGCAAAAAATTTACTGCGCGAATACGTGACCTACTACGATAAAGATCGCTATTTTGCACCCGATATAGAACAAACTAACGCCCTATTGAGCGAAGGTAAATTGTGCGACTTTATTGACCACAACCCACTCCCTTCTTATTAAAATAAGTGTTAAATACCGTACTGGTAAGTAAAGTCTAACGCCTCTATCGCTGAGCCAATAACCTTGCGCTCAGCTTTTTCATCGCTCGTAAATTTTGGCATTTCGCCACCATTCTGCTTACACTTTAATGCATAGTAATCGGCTTTTGTTGGGTGCTCGGGGTTAACGATATTGTAAATATTTTGTCCTACTTGCCAATGCGCTATTACCGCAAAAATAGCATTTATTACATCTTGCTGATGCACCATGTTAACCACTTGCTGACTTGAAGTATTAAGCTCTTTACCCGCAACAAACTTACCCGGCTCTCTGTTTGGGCCAAGTAATCCTGCTAAACGCAGTACCTTGCCGTTTTGCTCAAGGACTTGCTCTTCGGCCTGATATAATTTTGTTTGCCTTGGATTGGCGCAAGCAATATCGCTACTTTCACTGTATACACCGGGTTCTTGGTCGTAAACCCCTGTGGATGAACATAATAAAAACCCTTTTGCATTTAACTTTTTAGACAACGCCAAGGCTGCAGTAAGTGTTTCTGGGTAATTACTCTCGCTATGACGACTTCGTGGTGGAATAGCACAGACCCAAAACGCATTGTCTAAATCAACCTGATGTATTAGCTGATTACCTTCTAATTTAAACTGGCGCTCAAAATCAAATTCTCGTGTATTTGACCGACGAGTACCCTGCACCTTCCAACCTGCCTGTTGTGCATTAACACATAGCGCATGACCTAACCAGCCAGCACCCAATACAACTAATTTATTCACCTTATTTTGCATGTTGAAACACACCTTCGCGTTAAGCGCACCATTGTTTAATGCTGTTATCTGAGCATAATTTTCTAAAGTTCACAAATGTAACGCCCCCCTTGTTTTTAATTTTTTAAGCACCATATATTCATAGCTCATTACTATTTTTATAGTAATGAGTTAATACCACGGCTTTTTTAGAATGCAGATCAAATTTTTCTATTTTATATACAGATCTTTTGGCTGAGATAGTTTGTTGTTTGGCAGAGTCTGGTATAGTAGCGCACGTAATAAACAGTGCTTTTTGAATGGTTTAATACAAAATTGCTAATTAATATGTACTAAGTGTTACTTAAAAGCACATATTAATTACCAATTGTTAAAAATGGGTTAGCCGATACGCGGCTAACAACGAATTGATTGTAACGGTTTTATCATGATATCTAATTTATTTACCAAGATTTTTGGTAGTCGCAACGACCGCACTATTAAAAACTTTAGAAAGACGGTCGCGCTAATCAATGCGCTAGAAACGCAGTTAGAAGCCCTTTCTGATGAAGATTTACGCGCTAAAACAGCAGAATTCAGAGAACGTTACGATAACGGACAAAGCCTTGACGATATTCTACCTGAAGCATTTGCAGTAGTTCGTGAAGCATCTAAACGCGTTAATGGCATGCGCCACTTTGACGTACAGTTACTAGGCGGCATGGTTTTACACGAAGGCCGTATTGCAGAAATGCGTACCGGTGAAGGTAAAACACTTACTGCAACCTTACCTGCTTACTTAAATGGCTTAACAGGTAAAGGGGTTCACGTTATTACCGTGAATGACTATCTTGCAAAACGCGATGCTGAAACTAACCGTCCGTTATTTGAATTTTTAGGCCTAACGGTTGGCTGCAATGTGCCTGGCATGATGCCACAACAAAAAAAGCAAGCGTATGCTGCTGACATTACCTACGGTACAAACAACGAGTTTGGTTTTGATTACCTTCGTGACAACATGGCATTTAGTATTGATGAGCGCGTTCAGCGTCCATTATTTTACGCTGTAGTCGATGAAGTTGATTCAATCCTAATTGATGAAGCGCGTACACCGCTTATCATCTCAGGTCCAGCCGAGGACAGCTCACAGCTATACACTGAAATAAATACCATCGTTCCTTTACTTGAATTACAAGAAAAAGAAGACGAGGAAGGTGTTGAAGGTGACGGCGATTACACAATCGATGAAAAGTCTAAGCAAGTTCATTTAACTGAGCGCGGCCAAGTTAAAGTAGAAGATTTACTTAGCGAGCGCGGCTTAATTGAAGAAGGCGATTCGCTGTACTCTGCCGCAAGTATTACCTTGTTAAGCCATGTATATGCTGCACTTCGCGCGCACAAATTATATCAAAAAGATGTTGATTACGTTGTTAAAGAAAACGAAGTTATCATCATTGACGAGCATACTGGTCGCTCAATGGAAGGTCGTCGTTGGTCTGAAGGTTTACACCAAGCTGTGGAAGCTAAAGAAGGTGTTAAAATTCAAAACGAAAACCAAACATTGGCGTCTATTACGTTCCAAAACTACTTCCGTTTGTACGAAACATTAGCGGGTATGACCGGTACTGCCGACACAGAAGCATTTGAGTTTCAGTCAATTTATGGCCTAGATACCGTTGTTATGCCAACTAATAAGCCAATGATCCGCGATGATCGCGCTGATTTAGTTTACCTAACGCAAGAAGAAAAGTACGAAGCTATTTTAGTTGATATTAAAGACTGTCAAGAACGCGGACAGCCTGTACTAGTAGGTACTATCTCAATTGAAAGCTCCGAGTACTTATCACAGTTTTTACGCAAAGAAAAAATTAAGCACAATGTACTTAATGCTAAATTCCACGCACAAGAAGCTGATATCGTCTCAGATGCAGGTTTACCTGGTACTGTTACCATTGCAACTAACATGGCCGGTCGTGGTACCGATATTGTGCTAGGTGGTAACTGGAATAGCGAAGTTGAAAAACTTGATAATCCAACTGATGAAAAAATTGCTGAAATTAAAGCAGCATGGAAACTTCGCCACGATGCAGTTATTGATGCTGGCGGTTTGCACATTATTGGTACTGAGCGCCATGAATCGCGCCGTATAGATAACCAATTACGTGGTCGTTCTGGCCGTCAAGGTGATGCTGGTTCTAGCCGTTTTTACCTTTCGATGGACGATGCGCTTATGCGTATATTTGCCGGCGAGCGCATGACTAACATGATGCGTAAACTAGGTATGCAACGCGGTGAAGCAATTGAACACCCATGGGTTAACCGCGCAATTGAAAATGCACAGCGTAAAGTAGAAGCACGTAACTTTGATGTTCGTAAACAGCTACTTGAATACGATGACGTAGCAAACGATCAACGTCGTGTTGTTTACTCTCAGCGTAATGAATTACTTGAAGAAGGTGATATTTCAGAAACTATCACTGCAATTCGTGGTGACGTACTAAGCAATACAATAGATCAATACATTGCTCCACAAAGCCTTGCAGAAATGTGGGATGTACCAGGTCTTGAAGAGCGCTTAAAACAAGACTTCTTAATTGAGCTACCAATTACTCAATGGTTAGCAGACGACAATAAACTATACGAAGAAAAACTTCGTGAGCGTATTGAAGAAGCTGTTGATCAAGCTTACAAGCAAAAAGAGCAGCAAGTTGGTGATTCAGTTCTACGTCAATTCGAAAAAGCAATTATGCTTCAAAGTCTTGACCAACATTGGAAAGATCATCTTGCGGCGATGGATCATTTACGCCAAGGTATTCACTTACGTGGCTACGCGCAAAAGAATCCAAAGCAAGAGTACAAACGCGAGTCGTTTGAACTGTTCTCTGAAATGCTTGAAAACTTAAAAGTTGATGTAGTTAGCATTTTAAGTAAAGTACAAGTACGTGCAGAAGAAGATGTTGAAAAAGTAGAAGAGCAACACCGTAAGAGTGAAAATGCCCCTCGCGAGTACCAACATGAAGAAGCTGAGCATGTAGGCGGCGAAGCACCTCCAAGTGCGACGGTAATGGCCAGAACAGAGCCAAAAGTTGGTCGTAACGATCCGTGTCCTTGTGGTTCAGGTCAAAAATTCAAGCAATGTTGTGGTAAATTAAAATAACCACGCATTGTAAGTAATTAAAAAGCGGCGCTTGCGTCGCTTTTTTTATGGGATAAAAATATGACAATAAAAATAGTAAATGTAGCCGTTGGTGTAATTAAAAAAAATAATGCAATATTTATCTGCAAACGTGCCGATGACCAACATCAAGGTGGCTTATGGGAGTTTCCTGGTGGTAAAGTTGAAGCGAATGAAAGTGTATTTGCAGCGCTTAAACGTGAGTTGGCTGAAGAAGTAGGTATTACTATTCACAGCTCTAGCCAGCTCATGGTGATCGAACATGATTATGGCGACAAATGCGTAAAACTCGATATTCACGTTGTCAGTAACTTTAGCGGTGAAGCGCATGGCGCTGAAGGGCAACCTAGTGAATGGGTAAATATTAGTGAGTTAACTCACTATGACTTCCCTGCCGCTAATGCTGAAATAATTGAAAAACTGCAATCTCGATACGCTTGATTAAGTGAGTTACAATGAATAACACTGTACAAAATACGTTGAGTAAACTGCTAAAACTCAACCCTGAAGCAACTCAGTTGAGTACCATCAGCAGCGGCCATATCAATAGCACATGGCTACTAACACATTTTGATCAGCGATTTATTGTGCAAAAACTTAACACTCATGTATTTAAGTACCCAGCTCAAATTGTCAGTAACGCACAATTTATTGAGCAACACCTAAATACTAAGCAGAAGCAAAAAAACTATCCGCTCGATATTGTTAAACACATTAACACAGGCAACAACGAGTATTTAACCATACTTAATGAAGAGCCATATCGCGTACTTAACTATATTGAGCACAGTTACAGCGAGGATGTTGTTAAAAACCCAGAGCAAGCGCATCAAGCTGCTTTGGCCTTTGGTACTTTTGCAAGTGCCTTACACGATTTTGACACTGCCACACTGCATACTGTGATTGATGATTTTCATAATTTGGCTATGCGCTTTGAGCAGCTAAAAACAGCAATGACGCATAGTGATGAAAGCAGGCTTAACCGCTGTAAAAAAGACATTGAATTTTGCTTATCGCAACAACACTTAGTGAATGAACTTAAAGCTATAACTCAGCATTTACCTATTCGAGTTTGCCACAACGACACTAAAATCAATAATATGCTCTACTGCAGTAAAACTCATAAAGCGAAAGCTGTTATTGATTTAGACACCTGCATGCCTGGTTTTTTATTACACGATTTTGGCGATATGGTACGTACATTTTGCTGTGCAGAAGCAGAGGATTCGACACGTCTTGATAAGGTTGTTATTAGAAAAGAGGTTTTTGAAGCACTCGTTAAAGGTTACTTAGCACCACTCAAACCAATATTGAGTAAACAAGAACAGCGCAGTTTACTTTTAGGTGCTAAAATAATGCCCCTGATGCTCAGTGTGCGCTTTTTAACAGATTACTTAAATAACGACGTGTACTTTAAAACCGCATACCCCGAACACAATTTAGTACGCACTCAAAACCAACTCGCTTTATATAAAAACATTTTAGTTAACGAAGCATGGATGTACGAAACCCTAATGAAACAATAAAGTAAGCGTTTAAAATTTCGTATCAAAAAAGCCAGTAAGTTAAACTTACTGGCTTTTTTATTAACTGGTTTTTAGTTAACTAATACCAATCTGCTTAATTAAGTGATCTATTTTGAGGATAGATAAACGTGTTGATAGCTAGGCAAAAAATTCGTTATTTAGTTATTCTAAATGAGAATTTTTTAACGCAGATAACGACACTTTTAGCCCCTAAAAATAATCAAGTATTATTGCGGATTGGTATAACATTATCTGATTACCAAATTTTTACACGGTCTTCTGGTTTGATATACATTTTGTCGCCTTCTTTTACATCAAACGCTTCGTAAAACTCTGGCATATTAGACAAAATACCAATTACACGATAATGGCTTGGTGAATGCGAGTCGGTCATTAAACGGTTACGTAATTCTTCATCGCGGTAGTTACGACGCCAAATTTGCGACCACCCCATAAAGAAGCGTTGATCGCCTGTGTAACCATCAATAACTGGCGCTTTATTATCACCTAATGATAGCTGATATGCCTTATATGCGACTGTTAACCCACCTAGGTCACCAATATTTTCGCCAAGCGTAAGCTCACCATTTACATTCGCATCGTCAAACGGTTTGTACTTGTTAAATTGCTCAACTAACGCACCTGAACGCTCCTCAAACTGTTTAAGGTCGCTTTCAGTCCACCAGTTACGTAAATTACCATCGCCGTCGTATTTAGAACCTTGGTCGTCAAAACCGTGACCAAGTTCGTGTCCAATTACCGCACCAATAGCACCATAGTTTACCGCATCATCCGCTTCTAAGTTAAAGAATGGCGGTTGTAAAATAGCAGCAGGGAATACAATTTCGTTGTTTACCGGGTTGTAGTAGGCATTCACTGTTTGCGGTGTCATGTACCATTCTGAACGGTCAACAGGTTTGCCTAATTTGGCAATCATGTCTTTATACGCCCATTGGCTGTAACGGATGTAGTTACCTACTAGCTCGTCTGAATTAATTTCAAGCTCAGAGTAATCCTTCCACTTATCTGGGTAGCCAATTTTAGGAATAAATTTGTCTAGTTTTTCCTGTGCTGCAATTTTTGTTTCAGGTCCCATCCAATCAAGACCTTCAATTGCAACACTGTAACCTTTAATTACGTTATCAACTAGCTCTTCCATACGTGCTTTAGCTTCAGGCGGAAAATTGTCTTTAACGTACACTTTACCTAAAATTTCACCTAACACACTGTTAGACGCATCTACGGCTTTTTTCCAAAGTGGTGCTTGCTCTTCTACACCACGTAATGTCGTACTGTAAAAGTTAAATTTAAGGTCAACCAAATCATCATTTAATAGCTGCGCATAGCCACTAACAAAATGAAACTTAAGGTAGTTTTTCCAGGTTGCTAAGTCGGTGTTTTGATAAATACCACCCAGCGCTTCTAAAAAGCTTGGTTGGCGCACAATAATATCAGCGGTGTTTACACCTGCCTCTTTAAAAAACGTCGATAAATCAAGCTCTCCAGCAAGTTTATCAGCCTCTGCTAGGGTCATTTTATTGTATGACTTAGTTGCATCACGGCTTTGTACACGGCTCCACTGCGCATCAGCAATGTTTTTTTCAAAGGCAAGTACGCTTGCTGCTGCTTGTGCGGCCTCTTTGACACCCGCTTTAGCTAATACATCAGTTATGTATTGCTCATAAGAGGCGCGAATTTTAGTAAACTTCTCATCGTCTTTTAAGTAGTAATCGCGATCAGGTAAACCCAAGCCAGATTGAGATAAATACAAAGCATATTCGCTTGAATTTTTAGCATCGTTATTGATAAACCAACCAAACGGTAAAGTGCCGCCTTGCTGTTGAATAGACGCCATAAGGCTAATTAGATCAGACTTAGATTCCACACTATCAATACTATCTAGCGACGGTTGCAGCGGTGTAACACCTAGCTCATTACGGGCGTTTTTATTCATATAGCTTTTATAAAACGCGCCAATTTTATACTCGTCGCTGCCTTTTTCAGCCGACTTATTGGCCGCGGCGTTCTCAAGCGCCGTTTTCATCGCTTTTTGCGACTCATCATATAATTGCGAAAAAGAACCATAGTTAGACTTGTCACCTGGAATTTCGGTTGTTGCTAACCAAGTGCCATTTACATGGTAGTAAAAGTCATCCTGCGGGCGAACTGAGCTGTCCATATTAGCCAATTCAATACCTAGCTCTAACGGTTTCTCTGCCGGTGCTGTTGCTGCTTGAGTGTCGGCTACTTGGGTTTCTTGTTGTTTTTCGCCACAACCCACTAAGCCAAGCGCAAGTGCAATACTTGCAGCGGCCATTGTTACTTTATTCATAATTAATCCATTTGTTAGTCAATTTTATAAATTGCTCATACCAACTCCATTAAGCTCTTTAACAAGATAGCAGTCAGCTATTACTTAATGGAATGGGCATCAACTTACACTAATTATTGAGTGCAATAACGCTATGATAAACCTGATTTTGAGAACATTGAAATAGATTATGTAACAAAGTATTTTGAATGAGATAAGCGTTCTAAATTGCCCTACTAATAACTTAATAAAGCAGCCGGCAATTAACCCTTATTTTTACCGTGTAGGGCCAAACGTTGTAACTTCTCTTTTAATGAAGGTGGTGCTGAGTCGGCAATCGCATTTAAATAATCGGCTGTTTGTTCACTCATTTTACGTGAATTTGTGACGGCGGCTGATGCGGGTTTGTTGGCCGAACTTAATCGCTGAGTTGCCTGTGGATTAGCTGTAATTTTAATTTGCCCTAATTCGGCCATACCTGCCGCCCTAAAGTGCGAAAGCATATCCATTTTTAAATAATTAAGCCGAAGCGCTATCGGGGCCGATACCGCTTCAATCATTAAAGTGCCATCGCGATAATTGCTTACGCGGCACTTATCCCCTAATTTAGGACCTAAAAAATCTTTAAGTAAAGTTTGCTGAGTATCAAGAGCTTGGCTTTTACCTGCGTAAGCCGACAGACGGTTGTTTAGGCCCGCCATAATATCGGTGAGTGGTTTTGGTGCGTATCTATCTTTAGCCATTAAATATCTCAACTCGTACTTATTTACACACTTAAATTTAGCACCATTAGAGTAAACTTAAGTGTGTCCATAATTAAGCCTAAATTAGGTATTAAGCACCCGCTATTTGCATTTGCTCGATTAGAACAGAGCCAGTTTGAATGCCGCCTCTGCGCTCAATATCACCACCGATAGCAGAAATTCCTTTAAACATATCTTTTAAATTACCGGCAATCGTAATTTCACTTACTGGATATTGGATCTCTCCATTTTCAACCCAAAAACCACCAGCACCTCGAGAGTAATCACCTGTTACTGTGTTTACGCCTTGCCCCATAAGCTCGGTAACTAACAAGCCGGTACCCATTGTTTTTAACAATGCTTGTAAATCATTATGCGTTTGTTCTACTAACCAGTTGTGAATACCGCCGGCATGACCTGTCGGGGTCATATTCATTTTACGCGCGGCGTAACTTGCTAATAAATAAGTTTGTAACTCACCACCTTGAATTATTTCACGATCAACCGTTTTAACACCTTCGCTATCAAACGGTGATGAAGCTAATCCTTTTAAAATATGCGGGCGTTCAGCAATATTTACACAATGACTAAATACTTGCGTACCTAAACTGTCGAGTAAAAAGCTCGACTTACGATAAAGTGCGCCACCGCCAATTGCCGAAACCAAGTGACCAAACAATGAGTTTGCAATATCAGCCCTAAATACAACCGGGACTTTCATTGTTCCTAATTTTTGGCTGTTTAATTTAGCCAATGTTTCTGATGCGGCTTCAAGCCCAACCGCAGCTGCATCAGTCAGACCTGCTTGATCGCGGGCAACCGTGTATGCTGAGTCGCGTTGCATTTGTTCACCATCTTTACCAATTACCATGGTGCTGATGCTATGACGAGTGCGAGGAAAGCCAGCAATTAAACCATGGCTGTTCCCATAAACACGAAGCCCTTGATGCGATGAAAAACTCGCGCCATCAGAATTTACAATACGTTCATCAGCATTTAATGCCGCTTGCTCAGCTGTATGACAAAGCTCAATACCTTGCTCTGGGCTTACATCCCAAGGGTGGTATAAATCGAGATCTTGTGGGTTAAACTCAAGTAGTTCTTTATCGGCGACCCCATTGAAAGGATCGTCTGATGTGAACTTTGCAATATCAATGGCTTTTTCTACTACTGTGCGCAATGTTTTAGGGTTTAAATCAGCCGTTGAGGCAGACCCTTTATTATTGCCAACATAAATACTAATACCCAGGCCACCATCTTGGTTAAACTCAATGGTTTCTACTTCACCCATTCGTGTACTCACCGATAAACCCGACGTGCTAGACATTGCTGCTTCAGCTGCTGTAGCACCTAATTTTTTAGCATGTTCGAGTACTTCAGCTACCGCATCTTTAACCTGCGATATTTGAGAATAAATTGGATCGTTTTGTTGGCTTTTCATAAATTAAGTCCTGAGCCTTAGCGGCATAATGCATGCATTTCTTATAGTTAAATGCTAACACACTCACTGCACCACATCAGCTAATATTAATCACTAAAAGAATGGCGTATAATGTTGCCAGTTATTTTTATTTAAGAGCACCCCATGGCGAAGAAAAAAGGCAAGCCTGCTGAAATTGAAGAAGAAATTGAATACGTATCAAGAACAGAGCTTAAGCGCGAAGCACAAGAATTTCATCAGTTAGGTTCTGAAATTGCCAAAATGGGTAAAAAGCAGCGTGAGCGCCTACCATTAAATGACGATTTAAAAGAAGCGATGGTTGTTGCTGATAAAATTAGTAACAAAAGTGATGCATATCGTCGTCATTTAAATTACATTGCAAAAACGCTTCGCACAGTAGAAAACATTGAAGATATTAAAGCTATTATCGATGTAATGCTTAATAAAAATAACCAGGCTGAAGTATTGGTTAAAAAAATAGAGCAACTGCGCTCAGACTTAATAGAACAAGGTGATAGTCTTATAAACGAGACTATTGAGCAGTTCCCATCGCTTGATCGTCAAAAAATGCGTCAATTAGTACGTAATGCAGCAAAAGAGGTCAAAGCCGAAAAGCCAGGTAAAGGCTATAAAGAGCTTTTTCAGTATTTAAAAGATGCGCATACCGTCACGTATTAACGCGTAATACGTTGCGATAAAAAGGTGCTTCGGCACCTTTTTTGTTATAGATCAACATATCTCCTTAGTTACTTTTTTATAATCACGGCTCTAGTTAAAACTTAGGTGCGCGTGATGATAAAACTTCCTCAATGGGACCAAGCTCTCATTAATAAATACAATGTGTCTGGTCCGCGGTATACATCCTACCCTACCGCATTATCTTTGAATGAGGGATACGATAAACACGATTTAATCAGCGCTGTAGAATCATCTCAATCTCGTGCGCTTTCTCTATATGTTCATATTCCATTTTGCAGTCAGCTTTGCTACTACTGTGGTTGTAATAAAATAATCACTCGCCACCAATCTAAAGCCGATACATATATAGACTTTTTAGCAAAAGAAATTGCCGCACAAGCACCTTTGTTTAAGCACTACAGCGTTGAGCAACTGCATTTAGGTGGAGGCACTCCTACCTTTTTAACCACCCAACAAATGAAACGCTTAATTACCCTGCTCGAACAGCACTTTAATTTTACCAGCACAACAGAGCGCGGTATTGAAGTTGACCCACGATCGCTTGCTGAAAATATGTTGGTTGATTTAAGAATGCTTGGTTTTAACCGAGTGTCGTTTGGGATCCAAGACTTTAATGACGACGTGCAACTTGCAGTTAATCGCCCTCAACATGCCGATACCGTTAAGCAGTTAATTACTCAGGCACGTGAACTGGGCTTCAAATCAATTAACGCCGATATGATTTACGGGCTTCCACTGCAAACCCCCGAAAGCTTTAAACAAACAATAGAGCAACTCATTGAGCTTAGCCCCGATCGTGTTTCGGTATTTAACTACGCTCACTTACCAGAGCGATTCGCCGCACAACGTAAAATAAAAGAGCACGACTTACCAAATGCTCACGATAAGTTAACCATGTTTAAAAATACCTTAGAGCAGATGACACAAGCAGGTTATCAGTTTATTGGTATGGATCACTTTGCGAAAGCAGACAACGAGCTGGCTATCGCACAAAATGAAGGCCAATTACATCGAAACTTTCAAGGTTATACAACGCATGGTAATTGTGATTTATTAGGGCTGGGTGCATCATCTATTTCACAAATTGGCACCGCTATTTTACAAAATAAAAAAGAGCTAAAGCATTACTACCACAGCATTGAAACGCAAAGCGGCTGCGCACTTAGTAAAGGTATGCATTTAACCCATGATGATGTTATTCGAGCGGATGCTATTAAGCAGCTTATTTGTCAGTTTGAACTAAATATAGACGAGTTTGCTAAAAAGTATCATATTGAATTTGATACCTACTTTGCGGAGGCATTGGTTTCTCTTAAACCACTTATAGAAGATAATATGTTGATTATTAAAAATAATCACGTCAGTGTCACACCGCGGGGTAACTTATTCATTCGTATAATTTGTATGTGTTTTGATGCCCACTTACAAAATAAAATCAACGCAACACGTTTTTCTCGAGTCATTTAGCCCCCTAATTAAATATTATTTGGGCACAAAAAAAGCATACCTAGGTATGCTTTTTTAATGTTATGTACGAGATTTAGTTAAAAACTACGTTTTCACTACCTGGAGCAGCTTTGAACTCAGAGATAATATTAACGCAATCGGCCTTAATCTCATCACTGTAGCTTTCTTCTGCACGCCAACGCGCCGTGTCTTGCTTAAATATTTCTTTTTTAGAATATTTTTTTCGGGCATCGTGTGTCGGCATTTCTTTTACCACTTGGTACATCTTATAAATGCCAGGGTACTGTATGGTTAAATCTCGCTCGTCTTCAAAGCCATATTGCGACATAAGCACCCACACGCGCAAACATCCCTCTGAAAACTCACATTGTTCTTCTTTCATTGCGCGCGCAATTAGATGAATACTGTCGGCGAGCTTAGCATTTCGCTTTAAACGAGATGCTGCAAGCTTTTGCTTTTGCTCTGCTTGCTTTTTAGCTATTAACTTTTTTTGTGCACTTAACTTGTACAACAACTGACCCGCATAAAATGCCAAACCAGCTATAATAATAGCGCCTAAACACAAGGCAACGATCACAGCAGTACTCATTGATTACCCTTAATTACTTATCTTCGTCTTCATCATCGTCTAGCCATTCACTGGCAAGATCGTTTGATAAATACTGGTCGAAGTCTGAATTACTCTCTTCGCCAAAGTCATCTTCATCATCAAACTCGTCTTCATCCTCAAGGCCTAATAATTTGCATAGAACCTGATGGCGAGCAATTCGACTATTAAAGTACTTAGCATCTTTACCAGTCAGCATCTCACCGCCTTCATGACGCTCAACCAACTTAAGTAAGCGTACATCATTTTCAAGCTCTTCAAGCTCTTGCTCTGGTGTAAGCTCTGGCTGAACTACTTTTTTAAGTTCAACCACTGGTTTTAAGTTACGTTTCATTTCTACTTTTGGTTCAGCAGCAACAGGCACTAAAGACACCGGCTTTTTACTACCAATACGTTTATCTCTTGAACCTGAATGCGATGTTTGGTTTTGTTCTTCAACCAAATCTGGCGCATTACGAGAACCAGGCTTAGCACCTTTGGTTTTTTTAACACGCTGCTCTTTTAACGCACGCATTTCTTTAAGCTTATCTTGGCTTAAGCGAACGGGTCCATTTGATGGGATTTTGCGTGACTTTTTCTTTCTACTCATATCTTGATCATCTCACTTAAGAGGTTTTGAGCGAGGCGTATATTAATAGGCATCGCAATGCTGGCATAGCCAGAAGAATTCAGTTTGCGCTTTAGAGGTTGGGCTTCTCTTTAACATGACGCACTAGCATATTGCTAAACGGTGGGTATTGTAACAGGACAAATAAAAAGGCGGTAGAGAAAACATCTCTACCGCCTACTAATCTGAGCGCCATAAAATGGACACTTCTCCCTTCGACTTTTTTAGTCTTTGTTATTTTTATTATTATCAGTCCGTATTGTTATTATTTTTACGTTCCTTGTTTCATTCCATTTTGTTTTTATTATTAAACTTCCATGAGTTATTTTATTATTTTCGGTCATCCTGACTCTTTTGTAGTATTTCCTTTAGTAGCACAATCTTTGTGCTATGTAGTCGTGCCGCGCTACTTTCCTTATAGCTGTTTCCATTTTTTTATTGTTTTTTGCGACAGCTGTTAATTTACTCGTTAATAATTTTGTTACAACTGGTTTATATCTTTTTTCTTACATTACAGCCATACATAAATAAAAGCCTATTTAAATAACAACAACTTAACAAATAAAAGACATTTAAAATAAGACTTTTACCATACATCCGCATGGTCAATGTCTCACAAAGTGAAAGACGATATCGCGAATTTCAGACACAAAAAAAGCAACCGAGGCTGCTTTTTTTTCATATTACACTGTAGTTGTTATCTAAATTTAGATAAATACGACTTTAGTGTAAACCGCCTAAGTACTTAGAAAGCACTTCAATGTCTTTATCTGTTAGCTTTTTAGCGATGTCACCCATCATACCGTTTAGGTCATTATGGCGTGTACCATTACGAAACTTTTCAAGTTGAGACTTTATGTACTCTGGATGCTGAAAAGACACTTTTGGAAACTTAGCTAACGATGAGCCGTTACCACGAGGACCATGACACGAAGCACATGAAGGAATGCCTCGCTCTGCATCACCCGCTTTATAAAGCATAGCGCCAACTTCAACGACGTCTTTAGGTGTTGAACCCTCTGACATGTTTAGTGACGAAAAGTAAGCTGCCAGATCTTTCATGTCTTGTTCGCTAAGTGGCATTGCCATTGCGCTCATTACAGGATCCATACGGCCTTCTTTCCCGCCTGATGTCATACCTAGTTTCAAATCCTGAAGTTGCTTTAGGATATAATCTGGGTGTTGGCCTGCAATTTTAGGGTAAATAGTAATCGGTGCATTACCGTCTGGGCCGTGACATGCCGCACACGTTGCTGATTTTTGTTTACCTGCGTTTACATCGCCATCAAATGCTGTTGCGTTGCTTGCTGACAACGCACCAAGCAATATTGTTAAAGATAGTGCTATTTTTTTCATGGTGAATTCTCTGTTCCCGACCCTGTATCATCTACAATCATGATGTTGCAATACATATATTCTACACGATAATAAATTCTCTGGCACGTTTTCTACACATATTAAGCTTATAATTTACAGGGTTTTGACTAAGGTGAAGCTTTAATATGCTTTAAATGTACCACAGACACTGATTTAAGGTATTTAAATACGCTTTTTAATACATCTTTTATAGTATAAAATACGTGCCCTAAGTAAATTTGGTTTACTTAACGTTATTTTTAAAGTTTTAGGAGAGCCTGTGCTCAAATCTCGTATCAAATATAATACCGCGTCTTTCGTTACAAGCGCTCCAGACATTACTAAATTACCTGCTGATACGGGAATTGAAGTTGCGTTTGCGGGTCGTTCTAATGCTGGTAAATCAAGTGCGCTAAATGCATTAACCGATCAAAAATTAGCACGTACGAGTAAAACCCCTGGGCGAACTCAGTTAATTAATACCTTTGAGTTAGCTGATGTTGATAACATGCGCCTAATAGATTTACCAGGCTACGGTTTTGCCAAAGTACCAATTGAAATGAAGAAGAAATGGCAAAAGTCATTAGGTGAATACCTTCAAAAACGCCAAAGCTTAAAAGGAATAGTTGTTTTAATGGATATTCGTCATCCGTTAAAAGATTTAGACCGCGACTTAATTAATTGGGCGATTGGAAGCGAGATTCCAGTATTGGCCCTGCTAACAAAAGCTGATAAATTAAAGCAAGGTGCAAGAAAGGCACAAGTACTACAAGTTCGCCGCGAACTAAGCGAGCTGGACGGTGATATTACTGTCCATGCATTTTCATCTTTAAAAGGCACTGGATTACCAGAAGTAGCTAAAAAACTAGACGAATGGTATTTAGGCCCCGTTATCGCGGTACCACCTGTAGAAAAAGTAGCTGACGAAAGCAGTTCAGACACAAACACTGCAAGCTAACTTAAGTAAAACACCTCACCTGCAGATTGAATAAAATAGCCGAGCTCATCAGACTCGGCTTTTTCTGCCCACTGATAAAACACACTTCTTGCTATACGTGCACTACAACCAAAAGGTAATATTAAATAAGGTACTTTAGCGCCCTTATAATTTTTTACCCGTAAGGGCTGCTGCTGGCAAACAATCCACTGCCTGGCTAAATTATCAATACAACACAAAGCCTCGCCTTCATTAGTTTGCTTTAAAAACCAATCAACAATAATAAACGGCGCATCTTCTACTGTAATCGTTACTTTTTCGATAGGTGTTTTTAAATAAAAATGTGCACCCTCTTTGCACAATACAGAAGCAAACAATTTGACCATAGGTAGTCTTGTTATTTTACTACCCTCGTAAAACCATTCCCCTTGGTCGTTAATAACTATTGGCAACTCACCACAATGAGAGGGTTGCCAACTATCAAAGGGCTTACTCGGCTCACTTAACTGTTTACTGAGCTCATTAAGCGAAATCACTGTTTATTAAGCGTTAATGCAAATGAAACTGGGATAGCCGTTGCGATCGAAGGCAAACCAGCAAGCTCTTGTAACTGTTTAACTCCCTCTGTCACACCAAAGTCGCCACTATTTATGATGACTGGCTTGAATGAAGCAAGTGTCAAATCACCACTTTTATTGCTATTTACCAGCACATCAATTGAAAGTGATTTTTTGTTACCATGAAAATCAAGCTCTGCGCTAATACCTTTTAATACGTAACTACCCGGTTTTTTAAGTATTGCTAACGACGGCTTCAAATTAGCTGTTAGCACGGCTTTTGGGAATGTATTCACTTCAAATAACAGGCTTGTAAGCCTTTGATTACGAATAGGTATATACGTTTCTACTGATGCTAAATCTATATAAACATTAAACTCACCTTTATCGTTAAGCTTACCTTCGATTGCAGTGAAGTGATGGGCTTCAGCAATCGTGTCTTTCTTTATAGAAACAAAACTTACTTGGCTTTTATCGTTGTCTAGCAGCCAATTAGCAAAGGCAAAATTAGACATAAATAAACTTGATAACGAAAGGCCTGTAATAGCTAACGCTTTAAACATAACGCACTCCTTTAAATACATAGATCAAGGTAAAACCTCATTGAATACTATCATTTAGAAATAGCTTAAACCATACTAAAATATGAGATTGTAATATCGTAACTCATACTCGCTATAATTACGGAATTTAAACGTAAAGATGATCACAATAGAAGTAATAATTAGGTCGAGAATACTGAAAAGTGCGGAATAAAAAACGGCCTAATAAAAGGTTATTAGGCCGATATAGCAAACTGGGGAGTCGCTAACAATTTGTTGCATCTTTACAGACGCATCATCAACAGGATGTCCTACAGAGTAGGACGGGCGGGACTTTAACAAAAGCGCGCATAAAAATACAATCATATTCTGCATTAATAGTTAGAATTGACGAACATGTAACCATTTGGCATAAATAATTACCTATTTTAACCAATTATTAACTAAATTCTGTTTATATAAAATTGACCGTTAAGGTACTACTATTTTTAATACACATAAAAAAAGCGCCTATTGGCGCTTTTATTATTTATAAAGTTTAGTGGGCTTGTTCCCAGTTTTCACCTTCGTCAGCCTCTACTATTAGCGGTACATCGAGTGAAGCAGCTTGTGACATTAACTCGCAAATTTGTTTTGTGTAAGCCTCTGCACAATCAGTTTTAATCTCAAATACTAATTCATCGTGCACTTGCATAAGCAGCTTCACGGTATTTGGAGCTTGTTCGTACACCCACTTATTAACACTTAACATAGCCTTTTTAATTATATCAGCAGCAGTGCCTTGCATAGGCGCATTTATAGCAGCACGCTCCGCGCCTTTACGACGGGCTCCGTTACGGGCATTTATTTCAGGTAAATGCAATCTGCGTCCAAATATTGTTTCAACATATCCATTTTCTGCTGCTTTTTCGCGTGTTGTTTCCATGTACTCTAATACGCCTGGAAAACGTTCAAAATATTTATCAATATAATGTTGAGCTTCATGGCGTGGTACATCTAACTGGCGTGCTAAGCCAAAAGCCGACATACCATAAATAAGACCAAAGTTTACGGCTTTTGCTTTACGGCGCATGTCTGTTGTTACGTCATCTAAATCAACACCAAACACCTCGGCCGCGGTCGCACTATGAACATCTAAACCGTTTGCAAAAGCATTAAGCAAACCTTTATCTTGTGAAAGATGCGCCATTATGCGTAATTCAATTTGGCTGTAATCGGCTGCCACTATTTTATAACCATCGGCAGCAATGAAGGCCTCTCGAATACGACGACCCTCTTCTGAGCGAATAGGAATATTTTGCAGATTAGGATCAGTAGAACTTAAACGCCCTGTCGCTGTTACAGCTTGATGATATGACGTATGTACACGCTGTGTTTTTTCATTAACCATAAGCGGTAGTTTATCGGTATATGTTGATTTAAGTTTTGATAAACCACGGTGTTCAATAATAACCTTAGGTAACGGGTAATCATGAGCGAGTTCTTGAAGTACTTCTTCTGCGGTTGAAGGTGCACCTTTAGGCGTTTTTTTAATTATTGGCAGCTCTAGCTTTTCAAACAATAATACTTGTAACTGTTTTGGTGAACTTAAATTAAAAGGTTCACCTGCAATTTCAAACGCCTCTTTTTCAAGTTCAATTAAGCGCTCACCTAAACGTTGGCTATGCGCGCCAAGCATGTTGCTATCAATCGCAACCCCTGTGCGCTCAATATCTGAAATGACGCTTACCAATGGCATTTCAATCTCTTCAAATACTGATTTAAGCTTTTCATCTGCCTCAATTTTAGGCCACAGTACTTCGTGTAAGCGAAGAGTTATGTCCGCGTCTTCTGCTGCATAAGGCGCTGCTTTGTCGAGTTCAATTTGATTAAACGTCAGCTGCTTTTTACCCTTGCCTGCAATATCTTCAAAACTAATATTTTTATGACCTAAATACTTTAATGCCAACGAATCCATATCGTGGCGCGTACCTACGCTGTTAAATACATATGACTCAAGCATAGTGTCAAATTTAATACCATTGAGTTCATAGCCGGCATTAGCTAATACGCTTTTGTCGTATTTAAGATTCTGCCCTACTTTCGCTTTATTAGCGTCAGCTAAAATTGGCCCAAGCTTTTGCATCACAAATTCAAGGCTTAGTTGATCTGGTGCATCGGGGTAATCGTGCGCAACAGGTAAATATGCAGCTTCTCCTGCTTTAACGCTAAAACTCATGCCTACTAATTGCGCTTGCATATAATCGAGGCTAGTTGTTTCTGTATCAAAAGCAAAAAGATCAGCGCCATTAAGTTGCTCTATTAACGTATCAAACTGCGCCTCTGTTAAAATAGTCTCGTAATGAGCCTCTTCAACTTTTGGTAATTCTGTTTCTTGCGATGGAACTGCTAAGTGAGTTTGTGCATCACTTGGGTTATCTAGTAGCTCAGCTAACCAACGACGAAATTCGCATTCACCATATAAAGCAATTAGCTCGTCTTTATTTGGCTCCTGCAATTTAAACGTATCAAGATCTGACTCAACCTCAACGTCACACTTAATGGTCGCCAACTCATAGCTTAAAGGTAAATGATCTAATGCATTTGCTAATTTTTCACCAATTTTACCTTTAATTTCGCCTGCGTTATCCATTACACCTTGCAGAGATCCATATTTTTGTAACCATTTTACAGCTGTTTTAGGGCCACAGCCTTCTACGCCAGGAATGTTATCAACCTTATCGCCCATCAGTGCTAGGTAATCAATTATAAGATCTGGGCCCACACCAAACTTTTCAACAACAGTGTCAGGATCTGAAATACTGTCGGTCATCGTATTAATGAGTGTCACATGCTCATTCACAAGCTGGGCCATATCTTTATCGCCGGTCGAAACCAGTACATGGCGTTTTTGCTCAGAGGCAATTCGCGCAAAGGTTCCAATGACATCGTCTGCTTCAACCCCTTCAATACTAATAAGCGGAAACCCCATTGCTTTAATAATACTGTGGATAGGTGCTATTTGGGTGCGTAAGTCGTCAGGCATAGGTGGGCGATTAGCTTTGTATTCGCTGTACATGTCGTTACGGAATGTTTTACCTTTGGCGTCAAATACAACCACCATATGCGAGGGATCATACTGTCTGATCAAGCTTTTCAGCATATTAATAACGCCATAAATAGCGCCCGTTGCCTCACCCTTAGAATTAGTTAGATGTGGAGGAGAATGATAAGCACGAAATAAATACGACGAACCATCAACTAAAATAAGTGGATTTTCGGGGATCTGAGCCATGGTGAATTTGGATCCTAAATGCTAAAAATTATGATAATTGTAAGCATGCCATAAGGGTTAAAATAAAACGACTATCAATTGATATTCGGTATTTTATTAAAATAAGAGCAAGCTGTGGATAAGTATGTAGATAACAGGCACAAATAATTCTTCCAAGGCCTATTTAAACGCCTAGAAAAATGATTAACTATATGTTTTAATTTAAAAAAGATAATGCGAAGTTCTTTTTTTATTATTTTTAAACCAATGTGGAAAAAGGTTTTGTATGGCTACTAGTGCCATCATCTACTTTGGTTATTCGTGTCCAATTAAATAACCGGAGGAGTATTCTAGCATAATGGATCGAAGATCATAGCGATCCTTTATACTTTTTTTTATTGGTGCTAATTGTGAAATGGCATATGCCGCATTGCAACTTACTTAGCGGATAATTTTTACACAAAAATTAATTTAAATAGGCAATTTCGTCCGTGTTAAACTTCAAACTATAGACTGAATAAATTAAATCAAGGAGCACAAAAGCATGAAAAAAGTAGCCGTGTTATTAGCTGGAAATGGTGTATACGATGGTGCCGAAATTAATGAAGCCATTTTGACTCTTTTACACATAGCTAAAAATGGTGCAACCTACCAGTGTTTTGCACCAGACATAGAGCAACTTCACACTATTAATCATCTAACGGGTGAGGAAATGAGTGAAAAGCGTAATGTATTAGTAGAAGCTGCACGTATTGCCCGAGGTGATATAAAAGCGCTTAACCACCTTAATAGTGATCAATTTGACGCATTAATAGTTCCAGGTGGTTTTGGTGCTGCGAAAAACTTATGTGACTTTGCGGTCAAAGGCGCACAAGCGACCATTAACAACGACGTATTAAACGCCTGTAAAAAATTCGCTAATGCCAATAAACCAGCCGGCTATATGTGTATCGCGCCTGCGTTAATTCCATTTATTTACGACGATGCAAAAATCACTATTGGCAACGATAAAGACACAGCAGCCGCACTCACTAAGCTTGGCGCAACACACTTAAATTGTGACGTTGATGACGTTGTAATTGATCAACACAATAAAATTGTGACTACACCTGCTTACATGCTAGCGCAATCGATTGTTGAAGCAGATGCGGGGATCGAAAAACTTGTTAAATCCGTATTAGCATTAAATTGATTGTAACAAAGGTTATTTATTGGATGACCAGGTATATTGGCTAAATAAATACGCCAAGGCACTTATTTTTGTTGAGCTAACGCAAAAAGTAGCCAGTTTTTAGTAATAAAAATACCTCTTAGCATTTTATAAATTGCCTCAGAGAGTTATAATCGGCGTAATTTCCGTCATCTATATCGTGATTGATCACGTTCAAATCGAAGTGAGCAAGGCAAAATGAAAAAATTAACAGCATTAGCATTATTAGTGTTAGCAACTACAGCATACGCACAGCCATATGATAACTCTATGACTGAAGATGCAATTAAAAAGCGTTTAGCACCTGTTGGTGCTGTGTACCTTGAAGGTGATAAAGCTGCAGTAGCTGCCGCGCCAACAGGGCCTCGCTCTGGTGAGCAAGTTTACCAGGCTGCGTGCTTTGCATGCCATGGTACAGGCGCATTAGGTGCACCTAAATCTGCAGACGATTGGGCACCGCGTATTGCCAAAGGCAAAGATACGCTACTTGAGCATGCAATTAACGGCTTTAATGCAATGCCAGCTAGAGGCACATGCATGGATTGTTCTGACGATGAAATAAGCGCAGCAATCGATTTCATGACAGCAGAATAACGCTCAGTTATACATAAAAAAAGGCTTAACTTGTTAAGCCTTTTTTTATGCCCAAAATACCGCGTTAACCATTATTTTTATTAGAATATCAGCTTGACGCTAAGCACTAAAAGTGAAAGTATAAGTCTAATAACTATACAATAATAATATCGGTTACATCATTGGAAGATAAACTCCCTTCATCGCGTAGATTAGCGTATCAAAATAAACGCCTCAAAACCCTACTCAAAAAGTACAAGCAATCACACCATTTGCAAAATGCGCTTATCCAACTTTCTGAGCGCGCGAGTACGGTTGCGGAGTTAACACTACTTTATCCAGCTATACACGATATTTTACAAAAGTATGTCCCCAGTAAAAGTTTTTATGTCGTTTTACAAAACCAGCAGTGCCAAACATTAGAGCTTTCTTATTTTTCAGATGAAAAAGATGGCATTGCAGTACCACTAAACCACTCTAATAGTTTTGATGAAGGTGCTACCGGTTACGTATTTAAAGAAGGTAAAACCACATACTTTACAAAGCAACAAATGCAAGACGCTGCTGCTAACGGCTTATTCAAAGCGCTAGGCACACCCGCCGAACATTGGGTAGGTGTACCTGTGTACCAAGAAAAAAATATTATTGGTGTGTTAGCCGCTCAAAGCTATGACGTAAATCAAAGTTATAACTCCCAGCAAGTACAACTTCTTGAAGTGATGTCGCTGTATTTAGCGACGGCGATAGAACGTGTAAAAAAACGTGAGTATTTAGAGTCAGAAGTAAAAATTCGCACTCGAGCACTGACTCAAAGTAACGATGCACTTAATCTTGAAGTAGCTAATCGTAAACGCGCGCTGCAACGTCAACAAATTTTATTTAAAGTATCTGAAATCGCCACTCAAGCTAAAAACCTTGATGATGCTTACGTTAAAATACATGGCATAATAAAAACAATTACCTACGCAGAAAATCTTTATATTGCACTCTATGACAAAGACTCAGGCTGGATAACATTCCCTTACTGTGTTGATGAATATAAGGAAAATACTCAGCCCCGTCAGTTTGCCAAAGGCTACAGCGAATTAGTAATAAGCACCGAAGAAACGCAGCTTATTAACCCAGAAAAAGCACAAGCATTATTAAATAGTGGCGTGGTACAACGTTCAGCCCCCGTTCCTAACAAACAAAAAGCGACGAGCTGGCTAGGTGCACCTTTAAAAACATCGCAGGGTGTTATTGGCCTTATTGTGTGCCAAGCATACAACAATAAACATATTTTTAGTCAAGACGATAACGAATTAATTACGTTTGTATCGCACCAAATAGCGGCTGTTTTACAAACTAAGCTAGCAAATCAGGCTATAGCTAAAAGTCACCAAGAGCTTGAATTTAGAGTAAACGAAAAAACGAAAGAACTACAGCAAACTAATTTGCATTTGCAAATGCAAATTGAAGAACGAAAAAAAATAGAGCAGCAGCTTTATCATGACGCCCATCACGATTCGTTAACAAGCTTGCCAAACCGCAGTTTATTTTTAACCCAATTAGAAAAAACACTTCAACATTTTCAGCGCTTTCCAGAGCGTCAATTTGCTGTTCTGTTTATTGATTTAGATAAGTTTAAAGATATTAACGACCAACTAGGTCACCAAGCTGGCGATCAGTTCTTAATTAATGTGAGTGAGCTGTTTTCACAATGTATTCGTGAACATGATTTATTAGCCCGTTTAGGTGGAGATGAATTCGTTATTTTACTAACGCATTTAACCGAACCACAACAGGCCGAAGATGTGGCTAATCGTATTATCGATTTAATGAAAAAGCCTTTTAATATTAAAGGTACTTTGCTGCAAAGCGGTGCTAGCATTGGGATAAACTACTCAAAACAAAGCTATAAACATACCGACGAAATTATTCGTGATGCTGATGCCGCGATGTATCATGCAAAAAATTCTGGAAAAAATCGTTACGAGCTGTTTCATCCGTTACTCACTCAATCAATAGCTGATGTAGGGCAAAAAGCACTGCATCATCTTGATGTCATGCCAATGAGCTTTAGAAGCTCAGAAATTATTACACTAAACGAGCAACAGCAATCTGAATCGCTATTTGAAGCGTTCGGTGAGCACCCAATTTTAGGGTTTACCAGTTTTGAGGTTTTGAAAAAATTTGCTACCGACAAAGAGCAACACTTAAAAGTAGAGTTGCAACTGCTAGCGTGTGCTTACACGCAGGCCATAAATGCAAATGTGGCAATGGCATTAGTACCGTGCTCTTGCTTATTACTTGAAAAACACGAATTTACTTTATTTGTTGATGTGTTAAATAAACAACGTGGCCCAAGCCAACTTTGTTTACTTTTTGATGAGCAAGAAATTCGCCATGCATGTGCTACTCAGCTAGAAAATCTTAAGCAATTATCTTTGTTAGGCTACTCAATTGGCTTAAATAATTTTGCTAAAGACAGATGTGAACTTAACCTATTAACCGATGTAAATTTTGACTATCTATTGCTTAGCTCCACCTTTAGCAAGCGAATATTGCAACAAGATAGTTACGACCTGCAACTACAAGGTGTGCTTCCTATCACTAAGCTCAAAAAAATGAAGGTCATTGCAAAAGGACCCTCTATTCTTAATTTTAGAGCCTTATTGGAGAAACATGGCTTGTCATATTTTGTTGGCAAACAGCACACTTTAGCTTGCCCTGAGTCACAGCCAGAACACGTCAGTCAATCAGTTTAAGCCCAGCTTTGGTTATAAAAAAGCCTGATTTCACTCAGGTTTTTTAAACATAGCCCGTAAATTTGCGACTCTGGCTTGCCCTTTTTCCATTCGCTCTGCCTGAGAACTTGGCGCTTTTTTGTTTTCAAATGCCAAATCATCTTGCGGCAACTCTTGCACAAATCGACTTAACTCTGTTTCAGAGGTTTCACCAAACTGGCGGCGGATTTTTGCATATGTAAGTGTTAACTCTTGCTGCGCACGAGTAATACCAACGTAAGCGAGTCGACGCTCTTCATCTACATTGTCTTCATCAATACTAACCTGGTGAGGTAGCAACCCCTCTTCCATACCAACCATAAACACATACGGATACTCTAAACCTTTAGAGGCATGCAATGTAAGTAACTGAACAGCATCGGATTCATCTTCTTCCTCATTACGCTCTAACATATCGCGCAGTGTCAGTTTACTAACCACTTCGGCAAGCGTCATCGGCTCGTTATCAGCGTCTCCGGTTAGCATGTCTGTGATCCAACGATACAATTCAGAGACGTTTTTCATTCTCATTTCAGCCGCTTTAGCACTGGGCGACGATTCGTATAGGTAGGCTTCGTAATTAATATTACGCACTAAGTCTTTCACTGCCTCTAACGTATCACTGCGTACCGCGTTATCTGACAATTCGACAATCCATCGAGCAAACCCAGCTAAAGCGTTAAAACCACGCCCTTTTAGCCTGTAACTCAGGTCGTTATCAAAACAAGTAGCAAACAAACTTTGATGTTTTTCGTTGGCTAAAGTGCCCAGTTTTTCAAGTGTTACCGTGCCTATTTCTCGTCTAGGCGTGTTTACTATACGTAAAAATGCGTTATCGTCGTCTTGGTTTACGAGCAAACGTAAATACGCCATGATGTCTTTAATTTCTGAACGCGCAAAAAACGACATACCGCCACTTATTTTATAGGGAATGCGGTTGCTCATTAATGACTTTTCAAAGCCACGTGCTTGGTGATTACCACGATACAATATAGCGTAGTCTTTGTAGCTGGTGCGCTTCATAAATTTATGCGAAATAATTTCAGCAACTACACGCTCAGACTCATGCTCTTCATCACGACATCCAATAACTTTTATCGGCTCACCGTACCCTAACTCACTAAATAGTTTTTTTTCTATATCGTGCGGGTTGTTGGCAATGAGTATATTGGCAGATTTAAGTATTCGCTGCGCGCTTCGGTAATTTTGCTCAAGCTTTATAAGCCTAAGTCCGGGGTAATCTTTACTCAAAAGAACAAGGTTTTGCGGACGTGCACCACGCCATGAGTAAATCGATTGGTCATCGTCGCCCACTACAGTAAAGCGTGCTCGCTCACCTACGAGTAGCTTTACAAGCTGATACTGGCTAGTGTTGGTATCTTGGTATTCATCCACCAGCAAATACTTAAAGCGTTGCTGCCAACGCTCACGAGATGTTGCATTGCTAGTAAGTAGTAACGTAGGGATCATAATCAGATCGTCAAAATCTAATGCATTATAAGCACGCAATTGTGTTTGATAGCGCGCATATAGCTGCGCGAATAACGCCTTTTGCGCGTCACGCGCTTCACGTATTGCTTGCTCTGGCAATACTAATTCGTTTTTCCAGCTACCAATTTCCATTTTAAGTAGCTTGAGTAAATCTTTGTCTTTTTTTAATTCATCTTCAGTGAGCTCCGATAACAGCTGGTTGGTATCTTGATCGTCAAATAACGAGAACCCAGGTTTAAAGCCGAGTGTGCTCAATTCTTTTTTTATTATTTCTAAACCCAGTGTATGAAACGTCGATACCCATAACCCTTTAGCCTCTTGCTTACCAAGCGTTTGTAATACGCGCTCACGCATTTCTTTAGCCGCTTTATTAGTAAAGGTAACAGCCGCAATATTACGTGCTTTGTACTCGCACTTTTGTACCAAATAAGCAATTTTATTTGTAATAACGCGGGTTTTTCCAGAGCCAGCGCCAGCAAGAACTAAGCATGGGCCACTTATATATTTTACCGCTTCATCTTGTTTTGGATTAAGTTTCATAACGACCAGAATGATTTAAAAGACGCGCAATTTTAACGTAACCATTACTACAGGCATAGCAATTGCCATAATTAATTACCTAAACATGATCATGTGTTAAATGAGGTGGGTATAAGGTAACATTAGTTATATTCATTTTAGGCAAGGCCGAAGGGACAATTATGATCAACCCAGCAAAACTAGAAGAAATTGCTAAGCAAATTACGAGTAATATGCCACAAGGTGTAAAAAATTTAGCAGACACGCTAGAAGGTAAAACAAAGCAAGTTTTACAAAACAAACTTGCTGAGATGGACTTTGTTAGCCGAGAAGAATTTGATATTCAAAGCCAAGTACTTATTCGTACACGCGAAAAACTAACTGAGCTAGAAGCTAAAGTCGCTATTCTTGAACAGCAACTAAACGAAAATACAAACGCAGAATAATTAATTCAACGCATAAAAAAGCAGCCTGAGCTGCTTTTTATGTCTAACAAAAATCTAGATAAATAGCTCATCAAGCACATAATATTTTTGCGCCTCTTTTTGCTCTAAGCTCACCGCTAACATTTTTAAAGCAACTTGCTTTCCTGTTATAGGTTTATAACGCTTTAAGAAACCAATTTTTGTAAGCAATGGTAAAATCACACTGCCTATTTTTTCAGCTAATCTAAAGTGATCTCGCTCACCTATTAACAACGACGGTTGAAAAATACTTATTTTATTAAATGCTAATGGCACAACCTGTTGCTCTAGCTGCCCCTTCATTTTTAAATAAACGCTATTGCTGTTTGCGTTAGCACCACTTGATGACACTAAACAATAATGGCTTATGCCATTGCATGCTGCAATTTGTGCGGCGATGAATTGATAGTCAAAATCCACTTTACGCTGCGCATCAACAGAGCCCGCTTGCTTAAGCGTTGTCCCTAAGCACGAAAAAAATACATCACCTTTAAAGAAATCGATGTATTGAGTCAACTTTTCAAAATCAATAACGTGATTAGTTAACTGAGGATGGGAAAGTGGTAACGCTCGGCGTGTTATGGCTACAACCTGACTATACTCAGCGCAACTGAGTAATGCCGTCAAAAGCTCAGACCCAACTAAACCTGTAGCGCCAATAACAACCGCCGTTTTTGTCATTTATTTACTCACAACCTGCTTTTTTAAAAACATGTTGTATTGCACGTTTATAACTGTCCGACTCTTCTTCCGCGCACGTTACAACGGCTTCTAAATCATGTAAGTGGCCGTTTTCTAAACCATAAACCCAACCATGTATTGTTAAATCTTGGCCGCGCTCCCATGCATCTTGCACAATATTGGTACGACATACATTGCGTACTTGTTCTATTACATTAAGCTCAATAAGTCGACTCAAGCGCTGCCCTTCGTCTATGCTGTTGAGTTGATCTATGTGCTTTTCTTTTACATCGCCAACATGTCGAAGCCAGTTATCAATAAAACCAAACTTTGCATCGCTTAGTACAGCTTGAACGCCACCGCACCCATAATGGCCAACAACCATTATGTGTTTAACTTTTAGTACTTCTACCGCATACTGCATAACAGATAAACAGTTATGATCGGTATGTACAACGACATTTGCTACATTGCGGTGTACAAATAATTCTCCGGGTAATAAATCAACTATTTGGTTTGCGGGTACACGAGAGTCTGAACAACCAATCCATAAGTACTCAGGGTTTTGCTGCATAGATAAAATTTTAAAAAACTCTGGATTCGCTTCGCTTGTTCGCGCAGCCCAGTTTTTATTATTATCGAACAAATTTTTTAATTTTCTCATTGCATCTCTTATTAAGCCAAAACGACTAGTTATTGGTTGAAGGGTTAGTATTGGCAAGAATTAAAATATTCCGAGGCGTTAACTGCTTTTCACAAAAGGTTTTAATACTTACTTGATAGCCATGCTGTTGCAAATATAAAGCACGATCGAGCACAAGCCAAACCTCAATTGCTCTTCTGAACACATGTCGAACCAGTTCAACTCTGTCAGTGACCTTTTTTCGAGCCACACCCACAGATAAAAAATATTCATAATCAATATCTTGCGGTATTTTCAAGGCTTTTTTATCGCCCGCCCACTCACAAAATGATTTAAATGAACCTGAGAACACGGCCTTATTAACAGAGGGAACACTAACATAGTGTAATTCATTAGTAATTGACCTCCTGAGTGCATCAAAGCCCAACCGCCACTCAAGTTCTGTTTTTCGTATTTTATCAACACGAGTTGGCGCGGTTACTGTTTCTTGCAAGGCTAGTTTTAAATCACGATGAGTTAACCTAAGCTGACTTTGCTTGGCAAGCTCGCTCATTGGTAAGTAATCGTTAGGTGTGAATAAATGATAGCAACAAGGTGAAAAGCTAATTTGCTGCACGTTTGCAGCTATTGCTTTGCGCATCATAGCCTGATGTAAAGCGCCGCATGCATGAAGCGCCACAGCATGCATCTGTGTATTAAAAAGTGATGTAGTATCATCTTTTAATACATCAACTTGGCTAAATTGCATTGCCAAGCCTTGTTGCAGTGCTGCTTTTTGGCCTTGTTCGCATAATGTTGATTGCAACTCAACACTGCTGACCTGCGTGGCACCGTTAAATGCGAGCATACGACCTAAGTGCCCTTTACCCGCACACCATTCTAATACCGGTAATTTTGTGTTTGGCAACGCAGATACAAAGTCTTGGAGTTGTTCGAACTTACGCCCTTTTATGCCGTTACTAATCCAAAAAGGGTAATTATATCGGAGGGTATTTGCCTGAGGTAATTCACATAATAGCTGTAATTCATCAAGTAACTTAATGTGTGGATTAAAGAAGTCTATTAATTCATTCTGCTTGGTATCAAGCGTTGCTACTTGCTCATCTGTTAAGCTATTTAATATGCCTCGCAGTTCGGGCCAAGGGATCGCATCAAAGTCAAAAGCGGTGCACTGCCAATAGATGCGAGTACGCTTTAAAATAGAGTCAAGTGAAGTAAATTGCTCGGCTAATGTCATAACAGCTTAATTTATTGAAAGGTAGCCAATTGTATCAGTAACATTAACAGCCATTAAACGGTTATTTTTTTACTAAACATTAAGCGCAAATACAACGGTATAGAGATAACACTCACAATCATCGCTGCAATTAACATCCACGATAGTTCCATTTTTTCCGGTCGCTGATATTTATAAATAAAACTGGCTTTAACCTTATCAAACTCAGTTTGGTGAATACCGTACAAGTCTGCAATTAGGCGCCATTTTGGAATAGACATATGCCCCAGGCTAGTTGTTGCAGGCATAATGTATTCTTTTAATACTTCTGCCTCGTATGCTAATTCATGGAAGCTTTTGTTAGGTGCGTAAAGTATTTGGGTAACCGCAATGGCCTCATCCATATTCATCATTGCGTAGCGCCACCCCTTCAGGCTGGCTTGGTAAAATTTTTCAACGGTTTCAGGGGATGTGCTTAACATTTTCCCAGTGGTATATAAGATATCTGCATAAACGTCTATGCCGTAACGCTGAGGACATATTAGGCGATGTGATATACCTCTTTGAGTCATATTGTAGGGCTCAGTAGATAGATAAACTTGCATCGCATCGAGCCTGTTTTCAATCCAGGCTTGGCTTGGGTTGTCACCGTTGTATACACTAAGCAAACGCGTATTAACTCCGCTGCGTGTCAGCATAGCCATTAACTCATTGCTATCATTGTGACTCACTTTACTAATACGCTTATTTACAAAATCACGAGGATGAAAAATATCAGAGGTGTCTTTGACCATCCAACAATAAGGTGAATATTGCAGGATAGGCGCCATTGCTACAAAAGATTGGCCGTTTATACGTTCCTGTAAAATACCCGAGTGACCTACACCAAACTCGGCGTCGCCATTAGCCACAGCACTAAACGCATCGGGCATTGTTAGATCTGCCGGGTTTATGGTTACATCAAGACCCACATCTTTATAAAACCCTTTTTCTTTGGCCATGTAGTAACCAGCAAACTGAAACTGATGCGTCCATTTTAATTGTAGAGTGACCGATTCTTGCGCCGCAATTTGGCCACAAAAACAACACAATCCAAGTATTAATCCTTTAAGTAACAACCAAGTTTCCTCAAGTTAATGACGGTATCAGTAACTATATGTAAAACAAATGATAAAGCAAGCACCCTTGTAAGGTACTTGCTCTTTAATGGCTGTTAAACTGAAGCGAGCTTTGCGGTTTTCTCTGAAAGAGGTTGCGTCGTTAAAAACTGTGTAAAACACGGATTATGCGTTTCATCTTGCACGCTATAGCCTAAGTCATTTAGATGCTCGTTAAAAGTCTCAAATTGCTCAGGTTCAATGGCAAAACCGGCTAATACATAGCCCATTGAGCCGCCTTGACTCCGATAATGAAATAATGTGATATTCCAATCGTTGCCTAGCGTATCTAAAAAGCGCGCTAGTGCGCCGGGGTATTCTGGAAACTCAAAACGTAACAAACGTTCATGCAGTTTTTCGGGTGCTTTACCGCCAACCATATAACGTACGTGCAATTTAGCAAGTTCATTATCTGATAAGTCGCAAAATGCGTAATCATTTTTAGTTAGATCAAGCTTGAGCTCATTAAGCTCCTGCTCTCCTTGGCGCAGAGCAATACCTACAAATATTTGCGCTTCACCAGGCCCTGCATAACGGTAGTTAAACTCAGTAATAGCACGGCCACCTAAAGATGCACAAAACTGTTTAAAACTGCCTTTTTCTTCTTTGATGGTAACGGCTAATAACGCTTCGTTTTTTTCACCTAGCGCAGTGCGTTCAGCGACATAACGTAAGCGATCAAAGTTTAAATTAGCACCCGAAAGAACCGCTGCTAAATGCAACCCTTTTAAGCCCGATTGTTGGCTCCACTTTTTAAGTCCTGCCGTTGCAAGAGCGCCAGAAGGCTCTGCAATTGCACGAGTAGACACAAAAATATCTTGCATGGCGGCGCAAATTTCATCGCTAGTTACAGTGATTACTTCATCGCAAAACTTTTGTGCCAAGCGAAATGTTTCTTTGCCAATAATTTTAACCGCTACACCATCGGCAAAACTGCCTACTCGGTCAAGCTCTACCGGTTCACCCGCTTCAAGTGCAGCTTGTAAACAGGCGCTCTCATCGGCTTCTACGCCAATGACTTTGATATCAGGACGAAGTGACTTTATATAAACAGCCATGCCTGCCAGTAAGCCACCGCCTCCAACGGGAATAAATACCGCATCAAGCTCATTGAGCTGTTGCATGAGTTCTCGCGCTACAGTACCTTGCCCAACAATAACGTCAGGATCGTCAAATGGTGGGACAAAAATGCCATTACGCTGCTCTGTGAGCTCAAGCGCGTGCGCTTTAGCTACATCAAACTGATGTCCATGCAATACAACCTCACCGCCTAAAGCACGTACGGCGTTAACCTTTATTTCTGGCGTTGTAACAGGCATTACAATCGTTGCCTTATGCCCTAAATGCGAAGCGCTTAATGCAACACCCTGAGCATGGTTACCAGCCGATGCAGTAATTACAACAGACCCTTTTGGCAACTTATTTAATTTATTGTATGCGCCGCGTAATTTAAACGAATACACGGGCTGTTGATCTTCACGTTTAAGCCATACATGGTTGCCAAGTTTAGCGCTAAGGTCAGGCATTTCACTGACCTCAGTGACTTTAGCCAAGGGCTCCATATTTGCTTGAATAATTGCACGAAAATAATCGAGCTCTTGAGAAACCATAATTAGCTCAGCTCCTCCAGTTTCTCTAAGTCACGCACTGCGCCCTTATCTGCACTCGTTGCAAGTAGTGCATAGGCTTTTAATGCCGACGAAACATAACGCTCACGGTCAAGGGGCTTATACGCCTGTTTGCCACGCGCTAATTGCTTTTGCTTACGCGCTTCAAGCTCTTCCTCGCTTAGTGCAAGCGTGATCTCACGCGTTGCAATATCAATAATAATTTTGTCGCCATTTTCAACGTACGCAATAGCACCACCGCTTGCAGCCTCTGGCGATACGTGGCCAATAGATAAACCAGACGTGCCGCCCGAAAAGCGTCCATCTGTGATCAGCGCACACTTTTCAGCTAAACCTTTTGATTTTAAGTAGCTCGTTGGGTAAAGCATTTCTTGCATACCAGGACCGCCTTTAGGGCCTTCGTAACGAATAACCACAAC
Organism: Pseudoalteromonas sp. 2CM32C; assembly: GCF_023161925.1. Classification (NCBI taxonomy): domain Bacteria; kingdom Pseudomonadati; phylum Pseudomonadota; class Gammaproteobacteria; order Alteromonadales; family Pseudoalteromonadaceae; genus Pseudoalteromonas; species Pseudoalteromonas sp. 2CM32C. The sequence goes on from NZ_JALNTI010000001.1 coordinate 836,592, forward strand.
ATCACCAGCTTTTACTTCGTCGTTTAAAATGCCTTCTACTGAATCATCTTGCGATTCGTATACCACTGCAGTGCCTTCAAAATGCAGCATTTCGTCAACTACGCCTGCGCTTTTAACAATACAGCCATCAACCGCTAAGTTTCCTGAAAGTACAGCTAAGCCACCATCTTGTCTAAATGCGTGTTCAACACTTCGAATACAACCATGTTCGCGGTCGTTATCGCCTTCATCCCAACGACACTCTTGGCTCATTGCTTTTGTAGTACGAATGCCAGCTGGTCCCGCGCGGTAAAACTTTTGTGCCGCTTCGTTTTTAGGATCCGTCGCATCCCATTTTTTAACAAGCTCACCCATAGTCATACCTGCAACGTGGTTTACCGATAAATCAACTAAACCGGCTTTGCCTAGCTCACGCACAATTGCCATCATGCCACCAGCGCGGTGAACATCTTCAATATGGTACTGTGCTGTTGCTGGAGCTACTTTACATAAAAATGGGGTTTTACGAGATAGCTCGTCAATGTGCGACATGTCAAAATCTACGCCAGCTTCTTGTGCGGCTGCTAGTAAATGCAGTACGGTGTTAGATGAACCACCCATGGCAATATCAACAACCATAGAGTTCATAAAGGCTGTTTTGTTAGCAATAGCGCGTGGCAATACGTCTTGGTTATCTTTTTGGTAGTACTCACGGCATAAATCAACAATGCGAGCACCCGCTTCTACATACAGTTGCTTACGATCTTTATGGGTTGCAAGCGTTGTACCGTTACCCGGTAGTGCAAGGCCAATAGCTTCTAATAAACAGTTCATTGAGTTTGCAGTAAACATACCTGAACACGACCCACAAGTAGGACACGCAGAGCGCTCTACTTGCTCTGAATCTGCATCACTTACTGTTTCATCAGCGCCTTTTACCATGGCATCGACTAAATCTAATTTGATATCAATGTTAGCAAGTTTCGTTTTACCCGCTTCCATTGGTCCGCCCGATACAAAAATAACCGGTATGTTTAAGCGTAGCGCTGCAAGCATCATCCCTGGGGTAATTTTGTCACAGTTAGAAATACAGATCATCGCATCGGCGCAGTGGCCGTTAACCATGTACTCAACAGAGTCTGCAATGAGATCGCGCGAAGGGAGTGAGTAAAGCATACCACCGTGGCCCATTGCGATACCGTCATCAATTGCAATAGTATTAAATTCTTTTGGTACACCACCCGCTTGCGTGATTGTTTCAGCCATTAGCTCACTTAGCTGATTAAGGTGTACGTGCCCTGGTACAAATTGTGTAAACGAGTTAACTACAGCAATAATTGGTTTACCAAAGTCGGTGTCGGTCATGCCTGTTGCGCGCCATAATGCACGTGCGCCTGCGCGTTTACGTCCTTCAGTTGTTGTTGCACTTCTTAATTTAGCCATAGTTACCTCTGTTTTGCCGCTGTGTAAGCGGGCATTCCTCATTCTAAAATTGGTGAGTAACAGTTATTCAATTACTCGTAAATTTGTGTTGTTAGCAATTACACAGCTTGTTGCTGTAAATTTTGTAAAGTGATTTCTTTAACGTCCACCAGCTTATTTAACTGGCTTGTTAAAAGATGGATTGGTTTATCGCTGTCTACTGTCATTGCAACATTGTAGTGGCCATCATCCATATTGAGCTGAAAATGCGTAAGATCAAAACCACGGTGACGCACTACACGTAAAAAACGCTCGACCGCTATACTTTGGCTCTTTAATGCAATAGTTAGGCTGTGTTTCATTGTGCTTTCTCCGTAATCATTTCGTCATTTGCAGCCCCTGGTGGTACAAGTGGCCATACGTTTTCTTTATCGTCTATGCAGGCATGTACTATGTACGGCCCTTTGCTGTTAACTAATGCTGTTATTGCATCATCAACTTGATTGGCATGGGTAATTGTTTGCCCAGGAATACCAAATACAGCGGCTAACTGAACAAAATCAGGGTTATCTGAAAGGTTTGTTTCAGAGTAACGTCCTTCAAAAAATAGCTCCTGCCATTGGCGAACCATACCTAAGCGTTGGTTATCTAATATTAGTATTTTTACTGGTAAATTGTTACGGCGAATAGTCGCAAGCTCTTGAATGTTCATCATGATTGAGCCATCACCCGACACCGTTATTACAAAATCGTCTGGGCGTGCTACTTGTGCGCCAATAGCCGCTGGTAAACCAAAGCCCATAGTGCCTGCGCCACCACTACTTAAATGGTTGCTCGGGTGGCTAAACTTCATGTGTTGCGCTACCCACATTTGATGCTGACCCACATCACAGCACACTACGCCTGTTTTTGGCATACGTTGGCTTAATTGGTTCAATAAATACGGGGCAAATACTTTTTCGCCTGGGTAGTCGTAGCGCCACGCATGTTTTACGCTTAACTGCTTATTTATATCGCACCATGCTTTAGAGGTTACAAAGCACTCAAGTGCCGGTAATGAGGTTTTTAAATCAGCAATTAATGAGGCTTTAGCTGGTTTACGTTTACCTACTTCGGCCGCATCTATGTCTAAATGAATTACTTTTGCTTTAGCGGCAAATTTAGCTAAGTTACCTGTTACGCGGTCATCAAAGCGAGCGCCTATACACACTAATACATCGCACTCTTGCACTGCTATATTAGCCGCTTGTGTACCGTGCATGCCTAGCATGCCTAAGTAATGTTCGTAATCTGGTAATACGCTGCCTAATGCCTTAAGTGTTGATACTGCTGGCATCTGTGTTTTATTTAAAAACTGCATTAACTCATTTTGCGCATCAGCGGCTTGTACACCGCCACCTACATACGCCACAGGTTGCTTTGCTTCGCTTAATAACTGATTGGCAATGGCTACTTGGTTTAAATCAAGTTGCGGTAAGTACTCATCAGCGGCTAACCAAGGTTTAAACGGCACTTGCGCCATTTGAATATCTTTTGGAATATCAACAAGCACAGGACCTGGGCGACCACTTTGGGCTAAGTGCATGGCCTCTTGTAGTATTTCGGCTAAATCTTCTGGACGCTCTACCATGTAACTGTGTTTAGTACATGAAAGCGACATACCTAGTACATCCACTTCTTGAAATGCATCTGAGCCAATAGCAGCAGTCGGTACTTGGCCTGTAATTGCTAATAATGGCACTGAGTCCATCATTGCATCTGCAAGTGCTGTTATTAAGTTAGTAGCCCCAGGGCCTGATGTTGCTAAACATACACCTAATTTACCTGTGCTGCGGGCATAACCTACAGCAGCAAAACCAGCACCTTGCTCGTGGCGAGTGAGGTAATGCTTGACTGGCGCACCATACAGCGCATCGTAAATTGGCATAATGGCTCCACCAGGGTAGCCAAATACCTCTTTTACGCCGTGTTTGGCTAATAAGTCGATTGTGAGTTCTGCGCCTGTCATTAATAAATCCTCATTCTTCAGTGACAACCTAATTAATTTTTACCCTTAAAACTAAAAAGCCCTCCGAACTGTTAAGTGCGGAGGGCTTTTTAATGCTCAAGTTTATAGCACTACAAAGCCCTCGCGGGAATAATCACCACGATAATAATCAGGACTAGTTTAAGTGCAGTTGTAAGCATGTAATTGACACCAAATTTAAATAATCTGTTGCGAAAGTTCATCTTTCGCTCTGTTATGTATTAGTACCGCGCTGAGCGGCTTAAGTCAACACCAAACTCAATTCAAAAAAAGCACGAAAAACCAAATTAAGTGGTTTTAAAATTCACTAAACACAACCATAAAGGAATTTTTATGTTTTAATTTAAAGTATAGAAATTCACTATTCTTATATTCCCCATTTATGGTTTGATTAATTTTTGAGTTTTAGTAAAAATTAAATTAATTTTTTATACAGATAGTGTTTAGACCTTCCGAATAGTTTTAATAATCACGGTTTGCGACTGTACTAAATCAAAAAACGTAAATAGAACAAATACTCCACTGAGCGCACATATTAGTACCAATATCCTCACAAAAGACGATTGATAAATACTAAATTTAGCACTGCTGTATAGGCAAATTTAGGTTAGTATTTGTGTAACTCAACAACAGGATTTGAAGGACAAACCATGAAAGCGATACCTCGTATTAGTCATTTTTTTATTATGGTGCTATTTACAGTACTTAGCTTTAATAGCTTTGCGGCACCGGCTTTATATAAAATAGAAAAAAACGGCACAACATCTTATTTATTTGGCACCGTACACGTAGGTGACGCCAGCATGAAAGGCTTACCAGCAAACGTTACCAAAGCGATTGATGAGAGCGAACACGTTATTGTAGAAGTGGATATTAGCAAACTGACTCCATTTCAAATGCAACAGCGCTCAATGCCATTAATGATGCTAAAAAATGGTAAAACATTACAAACAGAACTATCAAAACAAAACTACAATAAGCTTAAAAATTACTTTGCAAAAAAATCGATTGATATTGCTATGTTTAGCAACTTCAAACCTTGGGCTGTAATGGTGACTATGATGCAAATTGAGTTTCAAAATGCAGGCTTTTCTGATCAAACAGGCATAGACAAGCAAGTACTTGCTTACGCTAAAGAGCACAACATAAAAATTGGTGAACTAGAAACCCTAGAGCAGCAGTTACAAATGTTTGATGGTATGGCGCTATTAAGTAACGAAATGATTGAAGAAACCTTCGAGCAGCTTAGCGATATTAATACATACTTTATTAAGCTAGTAAACGCGTGGAAAAATGGCGATATGGATACCCTTACCGAGTACTACAATATGAGCTTTGACGATAGTAATTACGGTGAAATAAGCGAGCAAGTCATGCTAATAAACCGTAATAACAAATGGGTAGAACAACTTGTTCCTCGCTTAAATAACGAAAAGCTATTTATTGCAGTAGGCGCGCTGCACTTACCAGAGCAACATGGTTTAATAAAGCAGTTAAAAGATAAAGGTTTCAGTGTTACTCGACTCTAACCTCATTGTTATACCTAGGGTGATATTAATTGCCCTAAGGGTTGCTAATATTATTAGTTTAAGCTCTATTAAAAAGCGTAAATCAATGCGCTAAGTTCAACAAATACTAATTAAGAAACCGATTTTGATTTAAAAAATACTGTTGATAACAAGTTGAATTTTCGTTGTTCAATTTTTCTAAATAGGCGTTTTATAGCGCAGAAAGCGACACGTTTAGCCACAAAAGATGATTAAGTATGATGGCGAATTGGTATCCCACTTACAGAAAAAATACATGCAATTTTCTCAAATAGAACCTCTCTTTGAAAAAGACCAATTGAGCGTTTTAGATTACCTATTGCAAATAATTTTTACTAAATTAACGCTGAAAATAACGCTATATAATCAATTTATTATTTAGGGTTTAAGCTACCTATTAACACTTCAGCTAACGCTTGCGTGCTGATAGGTTTAAAAACATGCCCATTTGCACCTAATTGAGTGGTAATTGCAATATCACTTTCTGATGTATTAGCGGTAACCACAATAATAGGTGTATTAGCGTCAAAAATGCGTATTTTTTTAATAGCCTCAAAGCCATCCATTATTGGCATATTTAAATCCATAAAAATGACTTGGTATTCGTTTTTAGTTGCCATCTCGCATGCGACCTTTCCGTTTTTTGCACATTCATAGCTGTAGTTAAGCTGTGAAAGAATACGGGTTAAAATGTGCATGTTTAACGGGTTATCTTCAACAACTAAACAATGCATATTTTTAGGTAACAGTGCACTTAACGAAGGTGCACTTTCATCAATCACAACGGGCATTTTCAGCGTAACGCACACCCCATTTGGCGATGTATTTTCAAACACAATATTTCCGTCAAAAGCATCAACAATGTACTGCACCCTTGCAAGGCCTGTTCTTAACCCTTGAAAGTGATTATTTTGATTAGATGAATCAAAGGTTGACCTGCTAACTGGCTTGGTTAACCCTGAACCTGTATCCGTTATTGTTACTGTTAATTGCTTATTGCTAACACAAGCCTTAACAGTAACAGCCCCCTCCTCTGTAAACTTTAATGCGTTGCCAACTAACTCAGCTAACACTTGCTGAAAGCGTTGATGATCTAGTTTTATAGCTTGGTCAAGTGTCGAATCAAGTGCTCTAACTAAGGCAATGCCTTTTTGGTTGTAACCAAATTCATACCCTAAAAGCACTTTATTGAATGACTGAAGTAAGTTTTCATTTGACGGTTTTAATGCCCAACGGCCCAAACTAAGCGCCTGTAAATCTTGAAGTTCGTCAAGCATTGCTATTATTCTTGATGCACAATAAGAGGCCTGTGTTTTAATCGATTTTTGGCTATTACTGACCTCTAACGAATCAATCGAGGTAACAAAACCTTGTAGGGGCGTTCTAAACTCATGACTTGCTCGAGCTATAAAGTGTTCTTTATTTTTACTCACTTGCTGCGCAAAATCTTTTTGCTGTTGATACTTTGATAACGCCTTAGTGATCTGCTTTTCCATCGGTATGAACACAAAACGTAATACACCAATAAGCAATAACATAGTTAGCAACCAAAAAAATAGCTCGGCTGAAGACACCCACGCCACTTTTTTAACGGACTCTTTTTCAAATAAGCCAACAGCTTGATCTAAATACTTTAGTAACTCTTCCATGCGCTTAACAGAAAACACATTGGGGTTTATTTTTTCCTGTTTATACAGCAACCCTTCTACCTGTTGGATAAATTTTTGCACGCGCAAATCTAGCTCAATAGGTGATTGTATATATAACTTTATAAGCTCAGGGCTGAGGTATTTATATTGACCATTATCGTTTTTTAACAATAAATATTGATGGTTTTCTTTAAATAGGCTGAGCGATGCATCTAAAGACTGCTGATGATCAGTACCAGGTACTTGCGAGGTTAATAACTTATCACCATGCCATGCAATTTTTTGCGACAGCATTCGCTGTTTACCTGCAATGTTAATGATGTTTGCATCATTTTTTTGTACTGAAAAAAAGTACTGCATTAGTGATACAGAAACACTAATTAATACCGCAATAGCGATTAATGCCCACCGATTTCGTAGGCGAATATTTGCAACAATTTCAAACATAGTTAACCTAACTTTTTGATTTAAGTGTAGTCCAATTAAATCAAGATCTATGTTTAATCTATAAATATAAAAAGCCCAACTCAAAGCTGGGCTATATAAGTGGATTTACTACCTATTTTCTAAACGGTTGTAATCGAATAAGCCATATTCAACACCACGGTATTTTTTTGCTGTAGCGTGTAAAATATCGCTGTATTGCCAAAACTGTGGATGAGAACGTCTAATTCCAAATTTAGTTTTTAAGGCTGTGTAATCAGCTTCTACTTGCATCATAGGTAACTGTTCAGCAAAAGCCTCGACCTGTTGTTCATTATTTAAATACCAAATAGAGGCTGGGTAGTCACCTATAAAACCAGGGACGATTGTTGCAGTGTCTTCTTCAAAAGCTCGTTGGCCGTCTTCATTTAACAAGCTCGAAATATTGTAATGCGCATTGTGATGAATAATTGTGTAAGCATTATGGCTATCGTCATCTTGCTTTACTAATACAAACGATAACTGCGGTAATAAATTTACTGCTTTTGCCGGCATAGCATTAATGGCACTTAACGATTTAGGTACTTGCTTATAATCGTAGTGCTCACTTAGCACTGGACTTAGCGCCTCTTTCATTAGTGCATACAATTCTTTTTGAGGGGTATTTGTTTTATAAGTTATTCCGCTTGGCTGACTAAATTCACGGTTATTTTTAAAAAACTCAGCAAGACTTGGTGGTGATTTGCGATACCACTGGCCTTTGATTTTATCTCGTTTGTTTTCTGGTAATAATGCTAAGAAGTTTTGTTCTCCTTCTAGGCGTAAAAAGTCCATATATAAACGCGTAACTAACTGGTGCCCAATATTGCCGTAAACATCAAAACCAGCAACCAGTAAATAATGTATACGCTCGAATAAGGCATAATCTAAAATCCAAGTTGTTTTTGGCTCTTGGCCAATGAAACCCTTCACCACAGTGGCACTGTCAAAATGACGAAAAATAGTCAGTGCTGCATTTTTATTATGACCATCTCCTTTCCACAATAAATCTGTTGTTAAATGCTCACCGCCTTTAAACATCTCATTTGCTAAATTGACCTTTGCTTTCAAATACTTTTGCTCCAGAGCTGAGTATTTAACCCAATTAGCAATAGGGAACGCATTACTTTCTTCTGCAGCTGGTAATTCAAGTGCGTCTTCATGCTGCATTATCATTTGTCCAACCGCTGGGGTGGCCACTTTTTTTGGATCAGCAAAAGCAACCCAAAAGTGGTCGTTAATCACATTTAACGCTATCTGACCACGACAGACAGGCCCTTTAATAAAGCCCATAATAATCAACTCAGCTTCATCAAGCATAAACTGATATTTAGAATCAATTGGGATCACTTCAAACGTTTTAAACGGATTAGATGCAGACTCTGCCTTATAGCTAGGCATACTTTTAACCGTATACTCTGGTGCAATAAACTGTTGGTACAAGCGCGTCAACTTTTCATCATTTAGCTTAAGAGGTAAGTGAGTTTTAGATAAAACAGTGCTGCGATCATGCAAAAATCGGTAGTAAACACGGTTAACTTTAGGGTCGTCATAAGGTCGACGTGTGCTTATTAATTTTATTTTTTCGCCTGGAGGTGTGCTCGAACGGACGAGCTTAAAAAAGTTATCTGGGGTCTTTTGGTCAAAATATACATGAGCTAAAAACCAATGCTCGTATATATAGCGAGCCGATAACTGATACTTCAAATCATCTTGGTTTAAAAATGCTTCCCAACGCTTAACCTGCTCAAGTTCAAACTCTGTTGGCGGGTCAATATGCGCCATTTTACCGCCTGCTTTGAGCCACTTCTGCAAATGATTAAATTCATCACGGGATACGCCCGGTAATCCATAAGGCATACCAGCATGAGGTTGCTCACCCGCTAATTGATCAAATTCTCCCATAGTGGCACAGGTTTGAGAGCGGCTCAGCGAAAAATCAAATTCATTATTTAATATTTCATTTGCAGGCAATTCATGGCTTTGTTTCAGTACTAAACTATTAAACAAGACGCTACCAGCTAAGTTAGCTTCCTCAGTTTGTACTCGCTCATTTAAAACAGGAGTAAAGTTCTTTTCTCGCCATTGCTCTGTGGTTGTAGCATCAAATAACAATCTACTCGGCTTTGTAGCAAGTAAACGAGTTCCGTCGTAGACAAGGTCTTTGCTTACCCCTCTATCTATTCCTTCAGGGGATGATAGCTTTAACTGACAAGGTGCATCGTAACAACCGTGGCACACAACACACCGAGTATCGAGCACCGGTTTTACATTCTGTAAAAAACTAGCCCCTTCGCCAGTAGTATGAGATACGATACGCTGCTGGGTCTGCTCAGTGCCAAATAGCTCATTGTAGTGAGCATTACCTAAGTATGCACAACCACTTAAAATAACTAATGTAACGATGCCTATGAGTTTATTCATTCGCCTTCATCACCTAAATCAAAGGTCGGCATCATATCCATCTGCGGAGATATAAATACACCTTGATTCTCAGTATTTAGTACAACACTCAATACAGGTCCATGATTTAAAGTTATCTGCGCATGGTGTGATTGTTCTAACATGTATTTGTAAGAAGGATCGGCTATTAATAGCTCATAACTTGTTATTGTAATAGCTATGCTGCTGTCCTCTGAGGGATTTTGGCAAATTTGAGCAAGTAACTCATCATCGAGCGCTACTGATATTTCAAAATCAGGCTGCTCTACATCCCTTTCACTTAAGGACTCGTTTAATAAAAATAACGGGAGCGTTAAATTGCTATCTTGTTCAAATTCCATTGTCTACTCAACATGCATAATTTATATAACTGGCATTATAACAAAATAACAAAAAATTAAACGTTAATGCCAATAACCAAAGTAGCTAAGTGCAAGACAACTCTCTCATGCACTTATCAGCATGTTGTAAACGCTTTAATCTTTCGTTTGGATCACCGAAAAAACAGCACCTTGAGGATCACAAAGAACACCAAATCGGCCAACGTCTGGTACTGTAGTAGAAGGTACACATACTTGGGCTCCCAGCTTTTTCGCCTTATTAAGGGCAGAATCACAGTCGTCAACTGCAAAGTAAATCATCCAATGAGGTGGGACATCATCAGGCCATTCGCTACTCATTTCCAGCATTCCAGCAATCGGCTTACCGTCTACCATAAATAAAGTATATTCCATGTTGTCCATAGGTTTTATTTCGCTCTTCCAACCTAGTAAAGCACAGTAAAACTCATTACTTACTTTGCTATTTCGCGTCGCTAACTCATGCCAATAAGGCGTTGATAGCTCTGATAAACGTTTACATCCTTTATGATCTTTTCCTTGCCATAATGCAACTGTTGCTCCCCCCGGATCAGTAAACATCAACATACGGCCTGCATCCATAACATTGTGCGGACCCGCAATTATTTTAGCCCCAAGCTCTTTCGCTTTAATTGCACAATGATCTACATCATCTACAGCAATGTAAGTTAACCAACTGCTTGGAACACCCTCCTGAATCTGCTCTTTTGGCATTTCGTACATAGCGGCAATGTCGTCACCCTCTTTCTGGAGCATAGTGTAAAAAATACCATCGCCAATTGGCTGATCATCATGACCCCAATCAAATAGAGAGGTATAAAAGGCTTTACCTTCTTTCCAATTATGTGTGCAAAGTTCTGACCAACAAAAAATACCCTGAGGATAATTATCCATATTAAAGCCTTTGTTATTTTTATATTAAACATACTCTCGAAATATAGTACGCAAGATTATTTTTTAATTAGCTTAGATCAATAACTATTAAGAGTCGATGAGAGATATAAGGAACTTGCTGAAATCTAAATTATGCTATCTAAAACAGGGGCTGTATTTCTGAATACCATCTAGGTTATTCCCTCCGTGTATTAAAAAAACTGGGCAAAATGAGGTTAACTAGAGTAATACTGTATATCTAATTATATTGTTTATCAGGTAGCCATGAAAAATAGTTGTTCAAGTATAGGGATAGTGAGTTTACTAAACCCCAGACAGTAAAAAAGCCGCTTCATTTCTGAAGCAGCTTTCTCGTATTTGAAGTCGGTGGCTTCGCAGTAGAATGTCATGGTGCCCACAGCGGTAAAAAGTCACTTATTAAATGGGATGCTACGTTGTGCCTGTTTGCCTTGTGCGGCGCTCGCCTTCGCGCTGTTTTGTCTCACTACTAAGTTCGGCATGGGGTCTTGGCTTTTACTAAACCCCAGACAGCAAAAAACCCGTCACATTGCTGTAACGGGTTTCTCTTATTTGAAGCCTGGTAATGTCCTACTTTCACATAGCAAATGCTACACTATCATCGGCGCTGTTTCGTTTCACTACTGAGTTCGGCATGGAATCAGGTGGGTCCAAAACGCTATTGTCACCAAGCAAATTTGGGCGTTAATCCGTATTCCTACGTACTAACTGAATTTGGAAAATATCTGATAATATTTTTTAAGTCTTTCTGTCAGTAATGTCTACTTTAGTCATTAACTTCTGTCTTAACTGTCACATAAAACGCGTTTGGCGTTGTATGGTTAAGCCTCACGGGTAATTAGTACAAGTTAGCTTAATGGCTCACACCACTTCCA
>NZ_JALNTI010000020.1:0-1989 GCF_023161925.1 Pseudoalteromonas sp. 2CM32C
TATCCGGGAGACACACGGCGGGTGCTAACGTCCGTCGTGAAGAGGGAAACAACCCAGACCGCCAGCTAAGGTCCCAAAGTCATAGTTAAGTGGGAAACGATGTGGAAAGGCCCAGACAGCCAGGAGGTTGGCTTAGAAGCAGCCATCCTTTAAAGAAAGCGTAATAGCTCACTGGTCGAGTCGGTCTGCGCGGAAGATGTAACGGGGCTAAACTATGCACCGAAGCTGCGGATTCATACTTTGTATGAGTGGTAGGGGAGCGTTCTGTAAGCGGTTGAAGGTGTACCGGGAGGTATGCTGGACGTATCAGAAGTGCGAATGCTGACATGAGTAACGATAATGCGGGTGAAAAACCCGCACGCCGGAAGACCAAGGGTTCCTATCCCATGTTAATCAGGGTAGGGTAAGTCGACCCCTAAGGCGAGGCCGAAAGGCGTAGTCGATGGGAAACGGATTAATATTTCCGTACTTGGTATAATTGCGATGGGGGGACGGAGAAGGCTAAGCAAGCATGGCGATGGTTGTCCATGTGAAAGTGAGTAGGGCGTTTGTTTAGGTAAATCCGGACGAACATTAAACCTGAGACACGAGACGAGCTACTACGGTAGTGAAGTTGCTGATGCCATACTTCCAGGAAAAGCCTCTAAGCTTCAGATTATACCGAATCGTACCCCAAACCGACACAGGTGGTCAGGTAGAGAATACTAAGGCGCTTGAGAGAACTCGGGTGAAGGAACTAGGCAAAATCGTACCGTAACTTCGGGAGAAGGTACGCTCCTATCTGTGATGAGACTTGCTCTCTAAGCGGACGGGAGCCGCAGTGACCAGGTGGCTGGGACTGTTTATTAAAAACACAGCACTGTGCAAAATCGCAAGATGACGTATACGGTGTGACACCTGCCCGGTGCCGGAAGGTTAATTGATGGGGTTATCTTCGGAGAAGCTCTTGATCGAAGCCCCGGTAAACGGCGGCCGTAACTATAACGGTCCTAAGGTAGCGAAATTCCTTGTCGGGTAAGTTCCGACCTGCACGAATGGTGTAACCATGGCCACGCTGTCTCCACCCGAGACTCAGTGAAATTGAAATCGCAGTGAAGATGCTGTGTACCCGCGGCTAGACGGAAAGACCCCGTGAACCTTTACTACAGCTTGGCACTGAACATTGAACCTACATGTGTAGGATAGGTGGGAGACTTTGAAGCAGGAACGCTAGTTCTTGTGGAGTCGTCCTTGAAATACCACCCTTGTAGTTTTGATGTTCTAACGTTGGCCCCTGAATCGGGGTTACGGACAGTGCCTGGTGGGTAGTTTGACTGGGGCGGTCTCCTCCCAAAGAGTAACGGAGGAGCACGAAGGTTGGCTAAGTACGGTCGGACATCGTACGGTTAGTGTAATGGTAGAAGCCAGCTTAACTGCGAGACAGACACGTCGAGCAGGTACGAAAGTAGGTCATAGTGATCCGGTGGTTCTGAATGGAAGGGCCATCGCTCAACGGATAAAAGGTACTCCGGGGATAACAGGCTGATACCGCCCAAGAGTTCATATCGACGGCGGTGTTTGGCACCTCGATGTCGGCTCATCACATCCTGGGGCTGAAGTCGGTCCCAAGGGTATGGCTGTTCGCCATTTAAAGTGGTACGCGAGCTGGGTTTAGAACGTCGTGAGACAGTTCGGTCCCTATCTGCCGTGGGCGTTTGAGAATTGAGAGGGGTTGCTCCTAGTACGAGAGGACCGGAGTGAACGAACCGCTGGTGTTCGGGTTGTCATGCCAATGGCATTGCCCGGTAGCTACGTTCGGAACTGATAAGCGCTGAAAGCATCTAAGCGCGAAGCAGGCCTCGAGATGAGTTCTCACTAGACTTTTAAAGTCTCTGAAGGGCCGTTGAAGACTACAACGTTGATAGGCAAGATGTGGAAGTGGTGTGAGCCATTAAGCTAACTTGTACTAATTACCCGTGAGGCTTAACCATACAACGCCAAACGCGTTTT
>NZ_JALNTI010000023.1:0-999 GCF_023161925.1 Pseudoalteromonas sp. 2CM32C
TACTTTACGGTATTCGGAGTTTGCAAAGGGTTGGTAAGTCGGGATGACCCCCTAGCCTTAACAGTGCTCTACCCCCGTAAGTATTCGTCCGAGGCTCTACCTAAATAGATTTCGGGGAGAACCAGCTATCTCCCGGTTTGATTAGCCTTTCACTCCTAGCCACAGGTCATCCCCTAACTTTTCAACGTTAGTGGGTTCGGTCCTCCAGTTGATGTTACTCAACCTTCAACCTGCCCATGGCTAGATCACCGGGTTTCGGGTCTATACCTTGCAACTATTCGCCCAGTTAAGACTCGGTTTCCCTACGGCTACCCTAATCGGTTAACCTCGCTACAAAATATAAGTCGCTGACCCATTATACAAAAGGTACGCAGTCACAGAACAAGTCTGCTCCTACTGCTTGTACGTACACGGTTTCAGGTTCTATTTCACTCCCCTCACAGGGGTTCTTTTCGCCTTTCCCTCACGGTACTGGTTCACTATCGGTCAGTTGGGAGTATTTAGCCTTAGATGATGGTCCACCTATATTCAGTCAAAGTTTCACGTGCTCCGACCTACTCGATTTCACTTAAAATGTCTTTTCATGTACGGGACTATCACCCTGTATCGTGGCACTTTCCAGAGCCTTCCATTAACACATAATAAGCTTAAGGGCTGTTCCGATTTCGCTCGCCGCTACTTTCGGAATCTCGGTTGATTTCTTTTCCTACGGGTACTTAGATGTTTCAGTTCTCCGCGTTCGCCTCGTTAACCTATGTATTCAGTTAACGATACCTGCAAGCAGGTGGGTTTCCCCATTCGGAAATCCTAGTCTCAAGTGCTTTTTACTAGCTTGACTAGGCTTATCGCAAGTTAATACGTCCTTCATCGCCTCCAACTGCCAAGGCATCCACCGTGTACGCTTAGTCACTTAACCATACAACCCAAACGGGTCTTTGTTTTGTGACAGTTTAACTTCGCCAGAAGTTAATATTGAATACTAAAGTAGATACCAATCAA
>NZ_JALNTI010000027.1:0-650 GCF_023161925.1 Pseudoalteromonas sp. 2CM32C
GGTCACGCCGATTATGTTAAAAACATGATCACTGGTGCTGCACAAATGGACGGCGCTATCTTAGTAGTAGCTGCGACTGATGGCCCAATGCCACAAACGCGTGAGCACATCCTTCTTTCTCGTCAGGTTGGCGTACCTTACATCATCGTATTCATGAACAAATGTGACATGGTTGATGACGAAGAGCTACTTGAGCTAGTAGAAATGGAAGTTCGTGAACTTCTTTCTGAGTACGATTTCCCAGGTGACGACTTACCACTAATTCAAGGTTCTGCACTTAAAGCACTTGAAGGCGAGAAGCAATGGGAAGACAAGATTGTAGAGCTTGCAGAAGCACTAGATTCTTACATCCCAGAGCCAGAGCGTGACATCGATAAGCCATTCATCATGCCTATCGAAGACGTTTTCTCAATCCAAGGTCGTGGTACTGTTGTAACTGGTCGTGTTGAAGCCGGTATCATCAACGTGAATGACGAAGTTGAAATCGTTGGTATCAAAGAGACTACTAAGTCTACTTGTACTGGTGTTGAAATGTTCCGTAAGCTTCTTGACGAAGGTCGTGCTGGTGAGAACATTGGTGCACTATTACGTGGTACTAAGCGTGAAGACGTTGAACGTGGTCAAGTACTAGCTAAGCCTGGTTCAATCAA
>NZ_JALNTI010000029.1:0-560 GCF_023161925.1 Pseudoalteromonas sp. 2CM32C
ATCTGTGACGTTACTGACAGAAGAAGCACCGGCTAACTCCGTGCCAGCAGCCGCGGTAATACGGAGGGTGCGAGCGTTAATCGGAATTACTGGGCGTAAAGCGTACGCAGGCGGTTTGTTAAGCGAGATGTGAAAGCCCCGGGCTCAACCTGGGAACTGCATTTCGAACTGGCAAACTAGAGTGTGATAGAGGGTGGTAGAATTTCAGGTGTAGCGGTGAAATGCGTAGAGATCTGAAGGAATACCGATGGCGAAGGCAGCCACCTGGGTCAACACTGACGCTCATGTACGAAAGCGTGGGGAGCAAACGGGATTAGATACCCCGGTAGTCCACGCCGTAAACGATGTCTACTAGAAGCTCGGAACCTCGGTTCTGTTTTTCAAAGCTAACGCATTAAGTAGACCGCCTGGGGAGTACGGCCGCAAGGTTAAAACTCAAATGAATTGACGGGGGCCCGCACAAGCGGTGGAGCATGTGGTTTAATTCGATGCAACGCGAAGAACCTTACCTACACTTGACATACAGAGAACTTACCAGAGATGGTTTGGTGCCTTCGGGA